>NZ_JBOFRG010000186.1:0-2128 GCF_051650885.1 Clostridium sp. | reverse complement strand
TAAAAAATAAATAAAGAAGGCTGAAATAAAAAATTTAAATAATGCAAACAGCAGCCTTTACAGGGGATAAAGATCCTTAAAAAGGAGATAGACGCGCAACCCAGCGATATCAAGTTCTCTGGTGTCTTTAGAAGCGGTTCTCAGCGAGGTGGATTCCACGGCGAAGAATTGGCCTAGAGAGGCTTTTTGAGCCGTCTGAGCAGATGAAAACAGATTACTAGAGGCGACCAACATAAAGAAATCTCCTTTTACTGTAGGAAGTTTAATACCAAACTCTACAAAACTATCTTCAAAAAAGGTCATGTCTGACCTTATGACTGAAACAGGAACAACTATAGCGTACGTGAATTCTTTAAAGAAAGAGAACTTAAAGGTTCAAAAACACTTGAATTAATCATTCAAAAGCCATCTTTAAAAAATACAGCTCTCCAAGGTCGTCTGACTCAAATGTTCTTAGAAACATGGAGGTCTTCATGTAAAAGGCTAAAAACGAAGATGAATACTACTGCTGTGCCCTAGGGTGGAACTATGCTTGTTCCGAAGGTAGGCTGTGTAAATAGAGATAGATGTCCGTGGAAGACGGGTTTTATTGAAAAGAGATTTATTTTGGTATCCGGCAGATTTCATATGGTCAGTTTACTCAAACTATCTATAGTTTTTTTTTGAAATAGTTTTAAAACATATTTTAATAAATTACAAACACGTAGAGATAGGAAACGATCAGTAAGACACGTTTTATACTTGATTTTAGTCACCTAAGGTCATTGTTGTGAGCGCACAACAATGCCATTTAGATGTCAGTAGATTGAATAGAAGAGCCCAGTTCAGAGTTTTTCATCTGACAAGGTTTCTTAGTTAAAAGATCTTCAAGTTAATGAGTTTTCCCTGGTATTTTCGGCTCGGGTCTTGTGTCCTTCCTTCCATGTTGTACCTCTTCAACTTCTCTTCAAGAACTCACCAAATTCAAACATGCTTCCTCAATCTCTTCTTCCCCAGCTTTGTCTAGTTCAGTGCTTCGTCTTTGTTCTAGAGAGATACTCTCGAGGGTTTTGTTAGCACCACAGACTGGATGTATGCTTCAAAGGTAGGTTTGATTCCCAGCTCTTGAATGTGCTTCTTGTGATAAGCCGTTACCACTCCGCCACATGTCAGGACATAACGAACTTCTCTTGTTTCGGCTTTGTATATTAATCCAAGCTCATTAGCAAAAAACGTATTTTCTTAATTTTTCATTCTCAACAACTGTGAGAAAATCTTGGATGATGATAGCCTTCTCGACAATTAGGATTTGCTTTCTCTTCTCATCTGATACAAAAATATCAGGCTTGTTATGTCTGACCTCAATGTCTGTTAAAATACGCGTATCCACTCGTATTTCAGCATTATAATTGAACATTACTTTTTGTGCAAAGTAGTTCTTATCTTACTAAATTTTCTAAAGCAATACCTCTCACATAGCAAAGGATATAGACATCTACCTACTTCGTTGTGTCTTCTCATATAGTCAAGTTTAAACATTCGATCACACTTGGTAGCTAAATGACCTACAGTCTTTCTATGAGATCTTCAGTGAGGACATTGTCCCTCCTGTCCACAAAAGATATTTCTTCTTTGTAGAAAACAATAGGTTGCTTCAGATCTAGCCTTGTTGTTGCCCTTTACCAGCCATGTAGAAGACCCCTTAATATTAAGTAGTTCATTTTCTTTTGCTCTGAACAGCTTTCCGTGATTTTTTTCGAAGTTTAATCTCGCTGTAGAGCATTGTCTTTTAGGATTCGACCAGTGTTTTTAAGGTTTAAAAACCCTCAAAGTTGTGTTTGGTCTTTAGGTAGCTGATTATCTGTAAGAGGTGTGATTTGTTTTCCCCTTCTACTTTAAGTATTGCTGCAAGATTAAGTGAACTATATCTAGCTTTTTTTAGAGAGTTATACATGTTTAGTAAAATGCTTTCACTCCTGTGTTCAACACACGTAAGTCCTGTTCTTATTTCAGTTCTTGGAAGGTAAAATCACTCCTTACAGGTTGGCTGTAAGTGGATATGATGCTTTATAAGCATCTGACGATTTTCAAAATCAATCCCTTTGTAATCTGCTGGTTCAAGCTTCAGAAGGTTAACATGGTAGTTGAT
>NZ_JBOFRG010000185.1:0-1441 GCF_051650885.1 Clostridium sp. | reverse complement strand
TGTCCCCTACATGAACAACACACATGAAGGATCTTTGTTCCTTCACAAAGATCCTTTTTATTTACAATATTTGGCTTCATTTTAGTCCGAAGTGTCATGTTTGGTTCATGATTTCAACAAACTGATGATTCCTGGGTTTTTTTTTTTGCACAGAACAAACGAGTCTGTAAGAACGCTTGACCTTCTTATCGTACAAGGCAACAACATAGGTGCTGTGGCTTAGTGGTTAAAGCGCCTGTCTCGTAAACAGGAAATCCTGGGTTCAACTCCCAGCAGCGCCTTGTTGTTATTCAATAGCTACCATTGTGCACAGACAACACAGTCTGCTCACAACTGATGTATTAATAGTCTGGCTCAGCTCTGAGTCGGTTGCCGACAGAAGCATCATAGGCTGACAAAAGCTCCTGCAACCTCTCAGGAGTCTTACTTTCAGTCAAATTGTCCGTGTCTCTACCTGAGGCTTTATGTATCCACTTCATGAACACAGAGAGACTAGAGGAAATTAACTAAGGAACTTGAATTCCTTAGTTTTGACAACGATTAAAAGCTGAGCTGTCGCACAGATTGACTCCACACGCAGTCGGTGAGTGTGTTGCTAACGTCTGTACAGTTGACACATTGGCTGGTTGTGGCAAATAAAGACGACCGCACAAACAGGAAGGTGAAAAATCCCCTCACGACAGAGGTCTGGGGCATGCTGGTTTTGGTGAATGCTTTCTTCAAGGAAGACTTTGCAGCTGTTGTGGCGCTGTGGCTTAGTTGGTGAAAGCGCCTGTCTAGTAAACAGGAGATCCTGGGTTCGAATCCCAGCAGTGCCTTATTGTTACTGTACCATAAATGAACACTGTCTTGCATGTTTATTCCTCCACAAAGATCCATTTTATTTACAATATTTGGCTTGTTCCACAGACTGGGGCCCACAACTGTGAAGGCACGGTCACCCCTGAGCTTCTGCCGAGCCCGAGGGACCACCAGAAGCGACTGGTTAGCGGACCTGAGTGACCCACTTGGGGGTATAAGGGGTTAAAAGGTCAGATAGGTCAACAAACGGTTGGCCACAAGGATAAAGGGAGGTGCTGTGGCTTAGTGGTTAAAGCGCCTGTCTCGTAAACAGGAGATCCTGGGTTCGACTCCCAGCAGCGCCTTAAACAGTAGATTAATCTCTTGACTTTAACTGTAATGTATTATGATCCATATTTAACTGTTGCTACAGAAAGTCTGTCATGTTTAATCCCCTTCATTGTGAAGATTCCTCTGTTTGAAATCTACTAGATAGGCAAGAATTTCTCAACTTCCCCACAATGCATTGCGTCACTTCATTGCGCAGTGGTGGATAAATAATTGTGAATGATGGAGAGAGAATGTGAAGCAGGATGTTGGGTTACAGTGAAGAGGAAAAACGTGGGAGCTCACACATATATAATGTACTGTAGAATAAATA
>NZ_JBOFRG010000184.1:0-1096 GCF_051650885.1 Clostridium sp. | reverse complement strand
CATGAGTTTTTATATCTGTTATATGTGTATATGAAGATTTAAAGACATGTAATGTCTCATTGTTTTCTTCAATATAAATTATTTTAAGATTGTAATTTATAATAGCTAGAAGTCCAGTATTTGATTTTTCAAGTTCAATTTTAGATGGAGTACACATAATTGAGGTAATTTTAGAAACTGGATTTGTATTCTCATCTAAAGTTATATTTAAGAAAAATTCTATTTTTTTATTTATATCTGTAGTTAAAGGCTCTATTTTAGTTGTTCCAACTGTACTAACCATCTTTCCCTCCAAATTAATATGTTTAATAAAAGCATATGTTTTTAAAGTTATTAATATGTTTCTGTATATTTTTAAATAACTTATAGAAGTTTAATGCATATAACTAAATATAGAGGAATTTTAAAATGGAGGAAAATTATGAATTTAAGCGTATGCCTTATTGTAAAAAATGAAGAAAAAAACCTTCCAAGATGCCTTAGAAGTGTTAAAGACTTGGTTCAAGAAATTGTTGTTGTTGATACTGGTTCTGTTGATAGAACGAAAGAGATTGCTTTAGAATATGGAGCTAAGGTAGTTGATTTTGTTTGGTGTAATGACTTTTCAGCTGCAAGAAATCTTTCTATTGATAATGCAACTGGTGATTGGATTTTGTTCCTAGATGCAGATGAAGAGATGCCACGTGATGATTTGATTCAATTAATTAATATGATAAAAACTGAGAAAAAAGCTGAAGCTTACTTTTTAAGAATGGTTAATTTTATAAAGGGACAAGATATTGGTAGTGCTATAGTTTTAAGAGCATTTAAAAATAGACCTGAATATAGATTTGTAGGAAAATTACATGAGCAAATTATAAATTCAATTGAAGATAAAGCAGGACTTGAGGCAATTGTTCCAACTCAAGTTAGAATATTCCATTATGGATATGACCCAGATATTGTGGATTCAGATGCTAAAAGTAAAAGAAATTTAGAGATTCTTCTAGCCTATCCTGAAGAGAAAAAAGATGGTTATTACTATTATTCTCTAGGAAATGAATATGCAAGAATTGATGATTATGAAAAAGCTTTAGAAATATATTTTAAGGCGATT
>NZ_JBOFRG010000183.1:0-24735 GCF_051650885.1 Clostridium sp. | reverse complement strand
AAGGCTTTAGGGGTTAAAAGCAATTAACTCCGAGTCTGCACCTATCACTAGATACAGAGGGCTTTCTGTTTTAAATCTATACTTCTATACGTATTTGTATAGTTTTGTTTAAATTTGTTGTAACAGTTTAGTTACCCATTCCTATTGATGCTATATATTTTGCTTTTTCTTTGAATACAGAAAATATATTTTTAGATGTTAATGCCCCTATACATGAAACTATTCCTGCTGTAAGCATTAAGGTACTTATTTCAATTTTATTAAAGCCTAAGCTACTAAAGTATTCTTGTCCATAAAAGAAAACTATAGTATTAAAAGTAAATACTGCTGGAAAGTAAATTAATATTCCTCTTATCTTCTTATTTTCTTTTAATATTTCTATAACCTTCTTAAAATGATTTTTTATTGATATTTTTTCTTTTTTCTCTTTTTCTCCTTTTGTCTCTGTAAACATAAATGCTGGTATAAGAGTTATTAAAGACATTAGTATTCCTACTATATATAGGTAAGTGTAGGAATACTCCGATAAAATCCCTCCAATAAATATACCAATTCCTGCTGATAATTCTATTATAAAGTTTAATCTGCTACTAACCTTTAAATACTTTTCTTCCTCATTAAGATTTTTCAAACTATCATATACTAAAGCTTCTTCTGCTCCTGAGTTTAAGTTATATCCAAAAGCTGAAACCATAAATGCTAAACAAAATCCAAACAAACTGTTTGCAAACAGCATAATAATTCCTGCTATAACACTGCACACTCTTCCATATATAATAGATTTTTTTCTTCCAAACAAATCTGCTAAAGCTCCTGATGGCACTTCAAACAAAAGACTTGATAGATGAAATACACCTTCTGCTATTCCAACATCTATAAGGCTCATTCCCCTGTAAATCATATACAACACCCAAATTGCACTGGTTACATCAAAGTTTTTAAGAAAACAATAGAAATAATCTATAGTTACATTTTTTCTTAAACCTTCATTTTTATTATTTAATTTTTCTTTTAATACACCTTTCATTTTAAAACAGCTCCCTTTATTTTTTTGCATATAAAAAGAACATAGATAAGAAATCTTCTTAAGCTATGCTCTATCACAGGAACTACTTTAATCTATATTTAGACAAAATTCTTAATGATTTTCTCTAAAAAAGGGTATAGTAGTCCTGTGAAACATTAAAATTGCTGTTTTCGACAATGCACTACAACTTAAAACTGGCTTAAAACCCTTATTGAAATCATTCATCATTTTGCCCTCCTTTTATCTTTTTCTATATTTTACCATTAATTTTATTAATGTGCAATATTAGACCATTACCTCAAATATTTTCTTACTTCCTAAGTCATATTCTAAATTTAAATATTCCTTATTTTTATTGAAATTAAAAATCAAAAGATATCCTCTTTCTAATCCTTCTATTTCTAAATAATTCTGAAGTTGAATAAGTCCATTTCTATGTGCTACCTCTCCATGCCATATCTTTGTTTCTATAACATATTTATGTTGATTATAAGAAATTACCACATCTAATCTTTTTTCTTCAGATATTTGGACTTCTTTGTAATCAAATCCAACACCATTTATAATAGGCTTTATAAATGCTAAAAATAAAAGCACTCCTTGTCTCTCTAAAAAATCCACATCTTTTGTACTATAATTTTCTTTCATGAATTGCTGAAAGCTTAGTAAAACCCTTCTCATATTTAGACCAGTGCCATCTACAAATTTTTCTTTAAAATTATAAGCTATCATTTTATTATCATTAACTCTTGATACCATATAATTATAAATAAATTCTTTTAAAATCCTGTTTGACACATTTACTAGACCTTCTTTATTTTTAATCAAGTACCCAAAAACTTCTCCAATATCTATAACAGGATTACTGCCATTATAGACTTTAGGCACTCCAAGGATTAGGATAGAATATATATATTCAAACAGTTCTTTGTTATTTTCTAAATTTTTTATTAAATCATCAAACAATGTATTTTTCTCGTCTAACAGTAATTTAATTGCTTTTAATACATCATTTGTAGTCCATCCTCTTTTTTTCTCTTTAACTAAATCTTCGTCTATTATTTGACATACTCTTGATACTAAAAAAGGATATCCATTTGTAAACTTATATATTATATTACTTATCTCTATCTCATCAAATTGAATTTTTTTGTCTTCTTTATATTCTTTTAACATTGAAGATATTTCTTTTTCATTAAAGCTCATGTCAACATTAAAGTTAACTGCTATGTTCCATGGGGAATTATATCTCTCATCTTGCCCTCTAAATTTGAATTTTAAATTTTTTATATCATAAACTCCAGCTAGAATCACTGATTTAAATGTTGTTTTTTCTTTAGATGTTCTTGATAGATATAATGATCTTAGCATTCCTAAAAATTCAACAAATAATATGTTATTTGCGCCCTTGTCAACCTCATCAATTATAAGAATAACATCCTTTTTCTTAGTTATTTCTTGTATTACTTTTGAAACTTCTATTAAATTGTTTGCAAGAATAAAGTTTTCACCAAGTTCCTCATTTATACTGCTTACGAAGTAATTTGAAAATTCTTTTTCTGATTCAAATATAGACCCAAGTCCTTCAAAATTCAATTTTAACACTTCATATCTTGTTTTTAATATTTCTCTTAAAATATTTAAAGTTGTAGTTTTTCCATATTGTCTTGGTCTATTAATCACAAAATACCTATCTTTCAAAATAAGCTTCATTATATTTTTCAGTTTATCTGAAATATCAACCATGTAATGTTCTTCCTTATGACACATTCCTACAGTATTAAAACTCTTTTCTTTTTTTTCTTCATGAAAAAATTCAGAATAATCCATATTTTCACCACCTTTAGCTATATCTTATTTTAGTTTATATTTAAAATTCTTTCCACATATTTTTATTTTAATCAAGAAAAATCAGCCTTCTTTACGAAAGCTGATTTCTCTCTTTACTTTACTTTTTGAATAATTTTAAAGGTATCTATTTTAATTTTTAAAATAGGCTTATTTATGCTTTTTCTTGTTCTACAGCCTCTTCTTGTACTTCTTTATCTCTTCTTGCTGCTACAAGTACAAAAGGAATGTAAATTATTATATCTATAACTAACAATATTATTGCAAGTGCTCCACCTTGCCATGAACGTGTACCTAAAATAGCACTTAATACTGGTGGTACTGTCCAGAATACTTCAACTGTTGGGTATGGAACAAGTCCTCCTAACATTGTGAAATAAGTTATAGTTGCATTAATAAGTGGTGCTATAATAAATGGTACCACATATATTGGGTCTAAACAGATTGGTAGACCAAATATAACTGGTTCATTTATATTAAATACTCCTGGTGCTATACCAAGTTTTGCTATCATTTTTTGTTGATCACTTGATTTCTTATGAACTATAAATATAGCTGCAATAAGACAAATTGTAAGTCCTGAACCTCCCATATTACAGAAGGAATTTAAAAATTGGTCATTAATTATATATTTAGGTGCATGTCCAAGTTTTATAGCATCCATATTTGCAATAGTTAATGGGAATAATACCCCTTGTACAATTGGAAACATCATATTTGAACCATGTAAACCAAAGAACCAAAGTACTTGTATTACTATAATAAGTATTAATACACCCCAAAATGAACTAACTACTCCTTGAAGTGGTGTTTGAATCCATTTATTAAATAATGCTGGTAATATCATTCCTGTATGGAATTTTAAATAAATTTCTTGAATTATACCTGCTCCTCCAACTACTATCATTGTTGGGAATAATGACGCAAATGATCTTGCAACTGCTGGTGGTACACCTTCTGGCATTTTTATAATTAGTTTAGGGTTTCCAAGTAAAAGACACATAAGATCTGATACTATAAGTGCTATTACTATTGCAAGTAATAATCCATCTGTACCTATAAAAGGAACTCCTGTTTTTGTTCCTACATTAACTATAAATAAAATCAAGATTCCAACTGCAACTACTCCAACTGCTAATCCATCTTTTCCTCTACTTCTAGTTAAATGATATGATATTGTGAAACATACAAGAAGGGCCATAACTCCATATGAAGCATTCCATACGTCTCCTCCCCATCCTTTCCATCCTTCTCCAAATATACTACTCATAAAATTCACATAGAAATGTGCATCTGTAATATTATTTACAAGTATTCCAAGTGCTCCAATCATGATTACTGGGATGATTGTTACAAACCCATCACGAATCGCTGCTAAATGTGGTTCTGCACCAATTTTAGAAGCTACTGGAACTACGTGTTCTTCCATAAAAGCAATAAACTTTTTCATTTGTGCTTCCTCCTTATTCTTTTATAACTACTTATAATTTCCTTTGTCGTTTTACTTTTTTCGACACTTATTACTAAAGCATTTTTTATGCCAACTTTAATTCTATTTAATTTTATCCTTTAAACCCTCTATTTATCTTATTTTACATATTCTACACATATGTAAAGCATTTCATCCCACACTTTTACAAAGAGTGTAGTATTATACTTTTTATTATTTTTTATATAGAAACTTTTCGTTAATTATATTTACATTTTATACTTTCTTATCTCTGTAAACGATTTTAAATATGGTTTTAATGATTTTTTATGTAATACATTTATTTCTAATTTGAGTCATTATTAACATTTTTTTATTTTGCACACTATCTTTTATCACACACCTTAAAAGATACACTATCTTATTACTATAGAAATTTTTATAGGAGTGATTTTTATAAAAACTATTAGTCTTTGTGTAATAACAAGAAATAATGAATCTACAATAGAAAAATGTTTATCTTCTGTACAAAGTTTAGTACAAGAAATAATTATAGTTGATACTGGCTCTACTGATAATACACTAGCTATTTGTGAAAAATTTAATGCAAATATTTTCTCGATTCCTTGGGAAGATAATTTTTCAAAGGCAAGAAATACAGCTTTAAATCTTGCAACTAAAGATTTTATCCTTGTTTTAGATAGTGATGAGTTTCTACCTCCTGAAACCTGTACAAGAATTAAAAAAAATTTAAACGAACGAGATTGCAAAGCATATTCTCTTCTTATAAATAATCTTAATTCTAATATTCCGATGAATCATGGATTAACTAGACTTTTCATTAATGATAAAGAGATTTATTTTGAACATAGAATACATGAGCAAATTGACTGGAGCTTTAAACGAAAATATACAGAAGAAAATTCATATTGTTTTACTGATATGATAATTTATCATACTGGTTATGATGTTTCCCAGGATAATAGTGAAAAGCTTAAACGAAATTCAAAAATTTTAAATAGCTACCCTGATGAGGAAAAAGATGAATACTATTACTATCTTATTGGTCGTGAGCAATTCTTCTCTAAAAATTATAAACTTGCTTTAGAAAATCTTTCAAAAGCTTTTGTTGATTCCTATAAAGTAGAAGGCCAACTTAAGTATATTTTTCTACTAAAGCTTGCTTGTTATAATTCATTAAATATGTTTGATAATACTATAAAAGAAGGTTTACGTGCCTTAAAAAGCGATCCTAAATTTAAAGATGTATATTATTTTCTTTATGTAGCTTACCAAAATTCAAATAATCCAATACTAGCATATCAAAATCTTGTAGGCTATAAATTCACAGAAAATAATGATATTTTTTATCCTACAATTGTTAGTATTTCATCAACTGATTTAGACCTTTTAATTTTACGGTATAGTACTCTATATAAACCCCTTTAAAATTAATAATGTAGTAACTGAATTTTAGTTACTACATTATTAATTTTATTTTTTACTTTAAATAGCTTTTTTTGGGAAACTTATTTCTATTTTTTTAATTTCCAATAAATTTTCCTTTTATTCACTTTATTGTTTGCTTCCTCTAGTATAATATTTACATATTGAAAATAAAGGAGTTATACAAATGAAAAAAAAGAAACTTTCACTAATTATCGCAACTAGTACTATTGCTTTTACAACTTTAATGGCTAGTCCATCTCTTGTTTCTTTTGCAGATTCAACAAATACAGTTAACCAAAAAGAAGTTAATGTGCAAAATAAACAAAGTTCTAGTACTTCAACTACTACTCAACAAACTAAGGTTTCTAAGGATAAAGCTAAACCTCAAGAAAGTTTTGTATCTTCATCTAATGTAGTTACCTCTCCCACAAAAAAAACAAATATAGAGGATACTAAAACACAAGCTAAACCTACTAAGCTTGCTACTCAACATAATGATTACATAGGAAGTGGAACTATAAATAAATATACTTATATCCAAAGTGGCCCTTCTTGGACAAGCACTACTACAGTAGGTACTTTAAATGTAAATACTAATGTAAACATTATTTCAAGAAAAGATGGTTGGTACCAAATTCAAAACGGAAACTCTACAGCATGGGTTTTAGGAAACAGAGTTACTACTTCTCTTAATACTGAGAAATTTCCTGTTTTAAATACTGCTGTTGTAAACTTTTCTTTAGGATATACTTCAATTCAAAGCGGTCCTTCTTGGAATGACGATTATATGGGAACTTTAAATAATGGAGTTAAAGTGGATATTACTGGGGAAGCAAATGATTGGTATAGAATCTCTCTTCCTTCAACTGGACAAATTGCTTGGATTTTAAAATCAAGAGTAAATATTCTTAATAAAGATTCTATTGGAACTGGTAACATAGCTTCATATACATATGTTCAAAGAGGTCCTTCTTGGAGTGATTCTACTGTAGGTAGTTTAGATAGAAGTACTCCAGTTTCAATTTTAGCTAGAGAGCATGGTTGGTATAAAGTTCAAAGTGGAAATACTACTGGATGGGTTTTATGTAATAGAATTAATACAAGCCTTAATTCTACACAATTTAAAACTACAGCTACTGGATACATAGATTTCCAAGATAATACTCATACTTCAGTTCAAAGTGGTCCTTCTTGGAATGATGATTATGTTGGTCCTTTAAATAATGGAACTGTTGTAAAAATAACTGGTGAATATAATGGATGGTATAGATTAAATAATGAATCTACTTTATCTATTTTAAACCTTAATCCTAATGCTCCCGTTTGGGTTCCTAAAAGTAGAGTTCAACTTTTATCAGGAAATACTAGAGGTGATGGTGCTATTAATACTTACACTTATGTTCAAAGTGGTCCTTCTTGGACAGGCACCTCTACACTTGGAAGTCTAAATAAAACTGATATTGTAGCTATTTTAGGAAAAGAACATGGTTGGTTTAAAATTGCTTATAAAAATGGAGTAGGATATGTTTTAGCTAACAGAATAGATTCTTCTTTAAATCATACAATGCCTGCTAAGTCTACTGGATATATAGACAATGGTACTGTTGGGTATACTTGTGTTCAAAGTGGTCCTTCTTGGAATTCAGATACTTTAGGTGATTTAAAAAATAGTGTTAAGGTTTCTGTTGTTTCTTCTTACAATGGCTGGACTGAGATAAATTATAAAAATTCAACAGCTTGGATTCCTTCTAGTAGAGTTTCAAAAACTATCCCTGTTATTGGAATTGGTACTGGAACTATAGACTTCACTGGTGGTTCTTATACTTATGTAACAAATACTTATTCTTGGGATGGACAAGTATTAGGAACGCTTACAAATGGTTCAAAAGTTAATATCCTTTCTAAAAAAGCTGGATGGTATGAGATTGAATATAATGATGGAAAGGCTTGGGTACTTGGAAACAGAGTTAACACTAGCTTAAACTGTAATCAAAAATCTATAGGAACCTCTTATATTAATAATGGATATGTTGGTTATACAAATGTCCAAAGTGGTCCTTCTTGGAATGATGATTATATGGGTGCCTTAACTAACGGTGCAAAAGTTTCTGTTGTTTCTTCTTATAACGGATGGACTGAAATAAACTTTAAAAACAGTACTGCTTGGGTTCCATCAACTAGATTAACTGATGCAAACCATATTTATTCAAATGTTCAATATGATACTACAATGGATAATTATATTGCAAAGGAAACAAAAGAATATATGGCTACTATGGGATGGAATAATCTATCAACAAGCCAGTTAACTTCATTAACTAATGAAATAGCACAAGCTGTAAATCCTAAATATGCAAATACTGATTTACAATTTTTAAGAGTAGATACTTTTAGAAATGTTAATGAACAAGCTTTTGCAAATGTACTTAACGGAAAAGGTGTTCTTTCGGGACAAGCTCCTGCATTTATAGCAGCTGCAAAGAAATATAATATAGACCCAGTTTACTTTATGGCTCAATCAGCTCTTGAAACAGGATGGGGTACAAGTCACTTTGCAAAAGGTATAACTATAAGTGAAGTTGCAGATATGAATTCACCAATATATGAAAATGGTGTACTTACAGGATATAAAATGATTCAATTAGCTAAACCTGTAACAGTGTATAACTTATTTGGAATAGGTGCTTATGATTCACAAGCTGGTTTCCCAAATAAAACAACTATACTTGGAACAACTTATGCATATGATCATGGATGGACATCAGTGCCAAGTGCAATTGATGGGGCAGCAGCCTTCCTTTCATCACATTATATCCATAACACAGTACTTCCACAAAACACACCATATGAGGTTAGATATATAAATTCAATTGAATATATGTGGCATCAATATTCATCTGATATACAATATGCAGATACGCTAGGAGCTATAATGTCTAGATATAAATATCTATATGATGCAAATGATAGCTTTAAGTTTAACATCCCTGTATTCAATTAATTATATTTTTTAAAAAGTCTACTATTTTAATTTTAGTAGGCTTTTTACTTTTCCCCTTTCCCTTAAAAAGGATTATTTTTTGATATTTATTCTTATACAAGCCTTATTTGTAAGTTTTTTTGGAATTTAATTACTTAATAATAGATTTTTTTTGAACTTTAAGTTAACTTTTATCTTTTTTTCTTAATTTCTTTATTTTTCTTGTATAATATCTACTATCTTACAAACCAAGGGGGATTTATTAAATGAGAAATCAAAAAATATCATTAGGATTAATTATTTTTTCTGTTATTATTTTTGTTACGCCTAACTTAATTGCTAGGGCTGACTCTCTAATACATGTTAATTCAAATAGTACTTCTAGTGATACTTCAGTAACTACATCAAAAGTAGTTTATTCAAAAACTAAGTACCCCGGTACTTTAAATAACTATGTAAAAGCTGAAGTAAAAAATTATATGAATATTAAAGGAATAACAAACCTTTCTGATACAAGTCTTAATGATTTAACAGACAAATTAACTAAAGCTATTGATCCTAAATATGCGGATACAAAGCTAGAATTTTTAAGAGTTGATAAATTTAGAAGTGTTAACAAAGAAAAATTTAACTCTGTTCTTAAAGGAAAAGGGATTTTAGAAAATCAAGCCTCAGCCTTTATTAATGCAGCTAAAAAATATAATATCGATCCTGTTTATTTTATGGCTCAATCTGCACTTGAAACAGGCTTTGGAACTAGTAATTTTTCTAAAGGAATTACTATAAGTGAAATTGCAGATACTAATTCACCAATCTATGAAAATGGTGCTCTTATAGGTTACAAGATGATTCAATTAAAGAAACCTGTGACTGTGTACAACCTTTTTGGAATTGGTGCCTATGATTCTCAAGCTAGTTTTAAAAATAAAACTTTAATTCTTGGAACAACTTATGCTTATAACCACGGTTGGACAACAGTTCCAAAAGCCATTAGTGGTGCTGCTAAGTTTCTCTCATTAAACTATCTACACAACCCAAAATTTCTACAGAACACACCATATAAAATTAGATATATTAGCTCTACATCAAATATTTGGCATCAATATTCTTCAGATATAAATTACACAAATTCTTTAAGTTCAATAATGAATAAATATAAATACTTATATAATTCAAATGATAAATTTATATTTGATATACCAACCTTTAGTAAATAACAAAAAAATCCTTTGCTAATTCTGCAAAGGATTTTTATTATTTTCTATAATGATATCCTAACATATAAATATATACTATAGATTTTATAAACAAATTACTTAATCCAATTCCAAATAAAATTCCAGTAATTACTCTCTTAAAATTATTACTTTCATACTTCGTTTTTAGTTGAATTATTCCATCTATAATCATTGGAATCATGATTATAATGTCTATTATAATATTTAATTTAAATACTTTATAAAATATACATGAAATTATAATACCGATTAACTCCCCAGTACATCTTGCACAAATTGGGAATTTTCTATTTTTAAATATAAATGATCTATCATCTCTACAATGGCATCCAAAAATCCTTGGTAACCACTTATACATCCAAATCATAAAAATTAGTAAAGTGATGTACTACTTACGCTTGAGCCTAATATTCCTAATCCAAATATTAATGCATAAAATACTACTATTATAATAACTCCAACTAATGCACCTATACCTGCTGCTTTTCCTGTTTTAGGTTTTGAGTCTTTCCATACTAAGAACAATATTAATCCTACGATTGGAATACAACATCCTAATAACCCCCAACCAAATCCACCATTATCATTAGCAGCTTCAATTTTTGTTGGTACTCCACAATGAATACATACAACTGCTTTATCATCAATTTCTTTACCGCAATTTTTGCAATACATAAAAAAATCCTCCTCTTTTCTGTTCACTTAGCCTATAGCTAGTGCCATTTTAACATAAATTTTTTTATGTTGAATTTAGACTAAGATTTATTTACTAGTCAATCATATAACCGACTAATAATTTATTAGTTCATTCTATATTTAACTACTACTTTAGTTAAATATAAATTTTCTTTTTTATTAAATAAATAAAAAAGAAGAGTGTCTAATTAAATACTCTTCTTATAATTATTCTATTTCCATAGTTTCTTGTTCTATTTTACCTAATATCTTATTTTTTCTTATAACTCTATTGGACTACAACCATAAAGGTAATAGTTCTAACTTCATTTGGTAATATAGTTCCTATATTAATTCCCATTTGCGGATTACCTCCACTTATAGTGTTACCATCTAAAGTAACACTATTTGGTACAAAGCTTGTCCCATTTGGGATAGTATCTTTAAATATTAAGTTACTACCATTTATATTTCCTGTATTTTTTATTTCTATTGTATAAGTTATTGTTGCTCCTATAGTTGCAAAAAATTTATCAACACTTTTATTTATACTTATATTTATAAATTTTATATCTGTCGAAACTGCATTACTTGTAGCACTTACAGGTATCTGTATTGTTCCATTTGAAATACTTACAGTGCCATCAAATCCAGCTATATTTACAAGTGGATTTTCTGGTAACGTATCTGTAACTATCATTTGATAAGTTATAGTTGATACGGACTGTGCAAATATCTTGTTTGGTAAGCTACTTCCAAGTGCATTATAAATTATACTAGCACCATCTTGTTTTAATGTACTAGAAACAAGACTTCCATTTGTAGGAATTGTATCTTTAAATATTCCATTTTCTATATCATATTTACTTTGATTATCTATCACTACAGTATAAGTTACCGTCTCCCCTACTGCTACACTAGTTTTATCTACAAATTTTGTTTCATTTATTTTTACATCAACAATAGTTGTATATGCAAAGTTAGTTTCTCCTGTTGAATTTACCAAAGTCACTCCATCTGGAGTAAAATCATAATTTACTATAGCTTTGTTTGCAAATAATGTGTCTCCTGTCACTCCACTATCTATATCTACTGTAAACATTACTGTTATTAATTGATTAACATTAATATCTGGCAGTGTTATTCCTGTCGTTATATTTCCTGGATATGGACTTCCATTTAATAAAATCGAATCGCTTACAAATGTTAGTCCTGTTGGAAGAGTATCTATTAAATTAACATTTATACTTGGAACACTTCCAATATTTTTAAATATAAGTGTATATACTAGCTTACTTCCAGCTGTTGCATATCCCTTATCTACACTTTTTTCTATTGGATTTATAGTTGCTGCATTTAAGTCAGTTAGCACACCTAAAAAAGATACTCCAGCCCAATCACTTGCATTATCTTGTTTTAAAACAACTGTACTATCTCCATTTTTTAAAATTGTATTATTTGATATTACTGTTTGATCTGCATAGCTTGCATAGGCTCCAGATTTCGGTGGCATTAAGGATCCTATCGTCTGAAGTGCAAGACCTGTATAATCAACATAATTACTATTCATAAAATCGCCTACTGGATTAAAGGGACCTGATAACTTAGTTCCATTTAAAAGTAAAGAATCAGAATATCCTGAATCCCCTTGAACTGATGCTAAATATACCTTTACATTTACCGGTCCTGTAACCGGTGTTACTAAATTACTTATTGTAACGACCTCATTAAAACCTGTTGCTGTTACATTTAAATTTGCATTTCTATATGGGAATTTTTTATGTGCATATAAAATATACACTCCCCATCCACCAAGACCATTACTTCCTCCAGTTGCACCTGTTGGAACCCCTGTTATTTTATATTCTCCATATTGATTGTCTTGCATTATACTAGTTATTTCTGCACCATGGGTAAATTGTCTCCATCCACCATTAAAAACCATATTATGAGTTGGATCTGGTGTTACTTGTACTACAGTTCCATCTGGTTTTTTAAACGATATTGGTAATGTATTTGCAAGTGTTTCTTGTGCAGGTGTTATCATTGGATAATATGCTGTAGACCAAACTAAAAATGCATATTCCACTGTAGAGTCTTTTGGAATTATACTTTCTAATGGATTCCACTGAACCCATCCACCACTATTTACACTCCACGATGCACTTGTTGAACCATAATTGTTTGGTAATGTTGATACAACTGTTCCACCTACATTTGTAAATGGTACAATAACTCTTAAACTATTTGTTGATAATGGTGTTCCAAAAAAACCTACTTCATACCTTCCATTTTTATCTACTAAACTGTTAATAATTGCCACATTTTTACCCTCCTTCACTTTCTCCTCCTTTATTTTATTTTTCTAAGGTATGTAACGTTCTTAAATAAATAAATAAAAAAGCTTTTTTATAGATTATATTCTACAAAAAAGCTTTTTAAATTATCTTTTATTATCTATAATATTTTGAATAAGTGGTTTACATCTACCACATCCTGTTCCTGCCCCTGTCTTTTCTCCAACTTTCTCTACTGTATCAGCTCCATCTTTAACTGCATTTACAACAGATTCTAATGAAACCTTTTTGCATCCACAAACACTTCCTAAAATTTCTTCTATCTGAGGGATACATCCTCCACAACCTGTTCCTGCACCTGTAGCTTCCTGAATCTCTTCAACAGTTCTAGCACCATTTATCATAGCCTTTCTAATATCAACATATGTTACACCCATACAATTACATATAACTTTATCTGCACTCATTTTTTATTCCTCCTAAATTATAATCATTATTATATTTATAGCAATTAGCTTAAATATATACTATCTTATTATTTACTATCTTTTTATTTTTACTAATATTCTTTTATCCAATTATCCTATTTAATTCTTTTAATGGTTATATTTTCTTATTTTATAAAGCTAACAGTTCCTTCTCTTTTTTCTGTTTCTTTTGTATTTTGAACTTTTTTATGTCCTAAAACTAATCCATGCATTGGTTTAAACCCTTCTGGTATATTTAGTTTTTTCTTAAACTCTTCTCCTCTATCACTCATAAATAATAGTGTGATAAATCCAATCCAGCATCCTCCAAGTCCTAGACTTTCAGCTGCTAAAAGAATATTTTCACTAGCTGCCGCTACATCAGATTGAACCGTCATAGAGTCTTCTTTTCCTGACACTATTATTCCAACTGGTGCATTGTAAAACACATGATATTTTTCATTATTTGAAACCTTCTTTATAAAATCATCACTATGTTCTTTATTCATATTTTTAGTTTCAGTACTTAACATATCTAAAATATCTTTATTTGTGATTACGGTAAAATGCCATGGTTGCATATTGTGTCCACTTGGTGCACTAAGTCCTGCATCTATGATTTCTTTTATTATATCTTCATTTACAACCTCCTCTGTAAAAACTCTTGTACTTCTTCTGTTTTTTATTGCTTTTATAACTTCATTCATTTTAAAAACCTTCCTTTGTTAAATTATTTTTCTATTTTATTATTACTATTAATGGCTTAAATTACTCTCAAACTTATATTCGTTCGAGTACGAACTTATTGCTTAAAACAAAATACTTAATCTCTTAAGTATTTTTCTGCATTTAAAAGAGCCTTAAATATATTTTCTTTAAAAATATATTTATCATCTTTAAATCCTTCAAGTATAATATTTGTAAATTCCTCTTCATATGAATCTAGCTTTTCTATTATATTAAAGGCTTTTTCTGTTAATCTTAAATATACTGTTCTTTTATCTTCAGGACAATCTATTTTTTCAATTATTCCTAAATTAACATACTTTACTACTATATCTGATAAAGACGACTTAGATATCCCCCATGTTTTCCAAACTTCATTAAAAAGCATTTTCTCTTTTGTATGGGGTAATATATAAAAAAGTCTTATATGATTTCTTAAAATAGGTAAATTATCATTCTTTATTTTTTTATCAATAAATTTATCTGATATTTTACTAATTTCATTTATATTTCCTATAATACATTTACACTCCATAAATCTTCCTCACATTTCGTTCGTCTACGTACAATTTATCACTATTTAAATTTTTTGTCAAGTAATTTTATATTACACGTACCTTAAAAGTTATGGTTCTATTAATGTTTGGAAAAACTTCTCCTATATTTATTCCTGCACTTGGACTCATTCCAAATTTAGTTTGACCATCTATTGTAAAACTATTTCCTATAAACTCTGTTCTTATTGGAATAGAATCTTTAAATATAGTATTTTCCCCTATTACATTTCCTATATTTTTAAGAACTAAGGTATAAGTTATAATATCTCCAATACTTGCATAATTTTTATCTACTGCTTTTGAAATCTTTAAATCTATATATGCAATTGTTGTTACTACTATATTTGTAACTGAATTTACATTCATAGAAAAATCTCCTGAAGGTATTGTAACAACTGCTTTAAACTCTGCTGAGTTTAATATAGGATTTTCTATAATTGTATTTTTCACTAATGCTTTATAGCTTATTGTAGAATTTGCATTTTTTAAAATAGTGTTTGGTAGAATCATATCATTTTTATTGTATGTGAATTTTATTCCATCTTGGGTAATTTCATTTCCAATAATATCAATATTTTGTGCTATTATATCTTTAAAAACTAAATCTTTTATATCATATTCCCCTAAATTTCTAACTACTATTGTATATGTTAATATCTCATTAAGCTTTGTAATTCCTTTATCTACAAATTTTTCTGACTCTATCTTCATCCTTACTATAGTTGTACTTACAACATTTGTCTTATTTTTCTCATTTACTAATGTTCCATTTGAATCATAATTATAATCAATATTTGCTTCATTTAAAAACAATGTATTATTCAGTACATCAGCTCCTACACTAGCTTCAAATGTTAGTGTAAATCCTTCATTTGGATTTATATTTGAGATAGTAACTCCCTTTGTAATATCTCCTGAATTAGGGCTATTATTTATCTTTACTGAATTATTTACAAATGCTAATCCTACTGGAAGGGTGTCTGTAACTATCATATCTTTAATTGGTACACCAATATTATTAGTAAATGTAATTGTATAGACAATCCTATCCCCTGGAGATGCATAATTTTTATCTACTGCTTTTTTAACTGGAATAACAACATCAGTTAAAATCCCTACAAATGATACACCTGCCCAATCACTTTTATTGTCTTGTGTTAAAACAACCTCAGTATCACCATTTTTCAAAATATCACTATTTAATATTACAGTTTGATCTGCATAATATCCATATTCACCACTCTCCTGTGGTAATAAAGATCCAATTGTTTGAAGTGCTAACCCTGTATAATCAACATATCTATCATTCATAAAATCTCCAACTGGGTTAAATGGTCCAAATAGTTTCGTGCCATTTAACAATAAAGAATCAGAAACTCCCCTATCTCCTTGAACAGATGATAAATATATTTTTACATTTACAGGCCCAACTGTTGGCGTAATTAAGCCACTTACTGTTACAGTTTCATTAAATCCAGTTGCCGAAACATTTAAATTTGCATTTCTATATGGAAAACTTGGATGTGTATATAAAATGTATAACCCCCATCCTCCAAGTCCCATGCTTCCACCATAACGTCCCGTTGGAACTGCTGTTATCTTATAATCTCCATACTGATTGTCCTTCATTATACCTGTAATATCTGCACCATGAGTAAACTGATGCCATCCAACATCAAAATCTAGATTTTTATCTGCATCTGGCATTACTTTAATAGTACTTCCATCAGGTTTTATTAAATTTATAGGAACTGTATTTGCCGCTATTTCAAAAGGTGGAACTACTGATGGATAATAAGCAGAAGACCAAATTAAAAAAGCAGCCTCTACTGTAGAACTTTTAGGAATTATAGATTCCATAGGATTCCAGTTTGCCCATCCTCCAGTATTTTGATTCCAAGTGTTAAAAACAGAGCCATAGGAATTTGGATTTGTAGATATCACTGTTCCACCAACATTTGTATAAGGCGCTATTACATTTATATTCTTAGTTCCAAGAGGAGTACCGAAAAAGCCCATCTCATATCTTCCATTCTTATTAAAAACCGTATTAATTTTAGCCATACATCCTCACTTTGTAATTATTTATATCACTTCATTTTATTCTAAGCTTTTGGAATTGGAAATTAAAATTTAAAATTTGAAAAGATTTTTAATTTTAATTTTAAAATTAAGAATTGACGATGACTCACTAGCAAGTCCTTTGACATTGAAGTTTTGAAATAAAAAAAAACGAATTGGCAAAACCAATCCGTTTTTTCTTAATTTTTAATTCTTAATTATTAGCTGCTGCCTCTTCTGCCTCTGCTGCTGCTTGTAATTTTTTATCTCTATCTGCTGCAATTATTACAAATGGGATGTAGATAAGAATATCTAGTATCATAAGTAATAATGCAAGTACTCCACCTTGCCATGAGTTTGTTCCTAAGATACCACTTAAAATTGGTGGTACAGTCCAGAATATCTCAACTTGTGGATAAGGAACTAAGCCTCCTGCCATTGAAAGATAAGCAATAGTACAGTTAATAAGTGGTGCTAAAACAAATGGTACAACATATATTGGGTCTAAACATATTGGAAGACCAAATATAATCGGTTCATTAATATTAAATACTCCTGGTGCAACAGCAAGTTTTGCAATAATCTTTTGCTGTTCACTAGATTTTTTATGAACTATAAATATAGCAATAATTAAACAAATAGTCAGTCCTGATCCTCCCATATTAACAAAGGAGTTTAAGAACTGGTCATTTATAATATATTTTGGTGCTTCTCCAAGTTTAACTAAATCCATATTTGCTATAGTTAATGGGAAAAGTACTGCTTGAATTATTGGGAACATCATATTTGCTCCATGTAATCCAAAGAACCATAGTAATTGAATTACTAATACAAGTATCATAACTCCCCAGAATGAGCTTATTATACCTTGAAGAGGTGTTTGTATAAACGTATTTATAAGTCCTGGGATAGTCATTGTATGTAGCCATGTGATATGATTTGCTAATATTATAAATATCTCTTGAATTAAAGCTCCACCCCAAATAACTATCATAGTTGGGAATACTGATGCAAATGATTTTGCAACTGCTGGTGGAACTCCTGCTGGCATTTTTATAACTAGCTTTGGATTCCCAAGTAAAACACACATTATGTCTCCTACTATTAAAGCCACAGCTATAGATAAAAATAATCCATTAGTTCCAAGGAATCCTGTTCCTTTAGCTAAATCACCAATTAATACGATATAAACACCAACTGATGCAACTCCTGCTGCAAGTCCATCTTTACCTCTACCTTTAGTTAAGTGGTAAGAAATAGTGAAACAAACTAAAAGAGCCATAATAGCATATGAACCATTCCATACAGATCCACCTAATTGGTGCCATCCTGGTCCAAATACTGACTTCATAAAGTTTTGGTAAATATCAATGTGAAAATTGTTAACTAAAATTGCAATGGCTCCAGCCATAATAATTGGAATAATCGTAACAAATCCATCCCTAATTGCTGCTAAATGTGGTTCTGCACCAATTTTAGCTGCTATAGGAACAACATGTTCTTCCATAAAAGCAATAAACTTCTTCATTTGTAAACCTCCATCAATTTATTCAATTTTTAAAGTAAAGTTTAGGGTCTCCCCCAAGTATATTATACTAGCAATATCTATGCCAAATTAGAAAACATCAAAAATTAAACTAAATTTAATATGAAATCGATTATCTGCTACCTTTTCACGAATTACACACTTCTCCACTTCCTATCCCTCTTTATTTTTTTACATTTTAGAAATTTAATACCCTTTTTATTAATATATTTTAACTTTTAAAAGCCTATTTTCCTTTTTATCATTCATTAAATAAAAAAAGATATGTATTTTTATTTAATAAAATACATATCATTCATATTTTACTTTTTACACACTTCAATTAACTACCACTTTAAATGTAATAGTGTGAATTCCAGTCCCCGTAATATTTCCAAGTGCTATTCCAGTTTGTGGATTCTCTGTCGTTCCTACTCCATCTAATTGCACTGAGTTAGTTATAAAAGTTGTTCCTACTGGGATTGTATCTATAAACTTAACATTATTACCTGTTAAATTTCCTACACTATTTATAGCTATAGTATAAGTTATTGTATCTCCTTGAAATCCACTTGTTATATCAACTGATTTAACTGGATTTATAAAAGGTGCTATTGGAGTATTTTTTATAGTTACTACTAGAAAGTCTCCTGTATTTAAAGGGATTGTTGACCCAAGTGTTACTCCTGTAGGAATAGATCCCCCTGAACAAGCAAATCCACTCATTGTAATAAATTGAGTTCCTTCTCCTACATAAGCTGGACATGGTAAGTTTGTAGGATAATGATCTACTTGATATATAGCTTGGTCGCTTGAAAACCTTAATTGTTCCCCTGAAGTTGATAAGGTTGCCTCTGCATCTGTAAAATAAAATGAAAAGTCTGGAATTGTATCTCCATATCTATCTTTAAATGTTATATT
The DNA here is from genome assembly GCF_051650885.1 of Clostridium sp. Classification (GTDB taxonomy): domain Bacteria; phylum Bacillota; class Clostridia; order Clostridiales; family Clostridiaceae; genus Clostridium. The sequence continues at coordinate 5,535 of NZ_JBOFRG010000183.1, read as the reverse complement.
CTGAATTCTAGCATTAACATTAACCCCTGCTCCATACAAAGCACATCTTCCACCAATACCTGTATATCCCAAATTCCCCATAGCCGCCCCACTCCATGTAGGAATAGCTGTGCCTGATAAACTTCCTGTTCCTGTTGCACTTAAAGAAAATGTTAATGAAACTCCCCCTCCAACTGTTAATGAGATTATCGTTGTAGGGGTGGCTTGACTTACAGTAACTCCTGTAAAATCAATCCATCCAATAGCTGATGCTAATTTGAGCATTTAATTTTTCTTTAAAATAATTACTGAGAAGTTTACTGTATTTATTGTATTAGGATTTAAATTCCCAAGGTTTACTCCATTTTGGATATTAGCACCTGCTAGGTTATTTCCATTAAAATACACTGAGTTTCCTATAAGATTTGTTCCAACTGGAATGGTATCTTTAAATATCATATTTTCACTTACTATATTTCCAACTGTTTCAATTTTTATTGAATATGTTATTGCATCTCCATAGTCTGCATACTCTTTATCTACATATTTTGTTATGAATACATCTAAATATTTTACATTTGTTTCCACTACATTTGTATCTGTACTGCCTGAAAAAGTTTGCTCTCCTCCACTATAGTTATATAAAAGTGTTCCCTTATTTTTATAAGGGCTAATTTCAAATATTGATGTTACCTTTGCTTTAAATGTTATTGTTATAGTTTCATTTACCTTTAAAATTGTTGGGTTTATCTGAATTCCTGGAGATATTGGACTTCTGTTATCATTTACTCCATTTATAAAAAGACTTCCATCTACAAAGGTTGTTCCTTTTGGTGGGTCATCTAAAAAAGTTAGATTTGTTACATCTATAACTCCAGTATTTGTGTATACCAATGTATATGTTAATATAGTGTTTAATTTAGCATTTTTCAAATCAACCTCTTTTGTTCCTGTAACTGTTGGTCTCGCTCCTATATCTGTAAAAACTTCATTTGATGGATATTTTAAATTTGGTGTGCTATTTACAAGAGGATAACTATAATCTATTATTCCACTATTTAAAATCCTATTTACTATTGGAATTGTTACAGCTGCGATTACATCAAAGGTTATTGTTGTTACTGTATTTCCTTTTATAGTTCCTACATTTATATTTGGAATATTTTCACTTGTAGCTACTCCATTTATTTTTATACTTCCATCAACAAATGTAGCACCGACTGGAAGAGTATCTCTAAAAATTGTGTTTATAGCTTCATTCGGTGAAGTATTTGGAAGTATTATTGTATATCCTATTTTTTCACCTTGAAATGCAAAAGTTTTATCTACTGATTTTATAGGTTTTATATGTGGAACTATTGGAATATTAGTTATTTTAACTTCTAAAAAATCCCCTGCAAATAGAGGTATTGTATCATTTAAAATTTGTCCATTTGGAATAGAACCACCTGCTATATTTGCTATAGTTACTAAAGTCTCATATCCTGTTAAATTTCCAGTACTTCCTGCCCCCATCTTTTCAGTTACAAAAAGCCCTTCATTAATAGCTCCAAAATATTCAACAACTTCACTTTGAAGTCCATCACTTGTTCCTGTAGTTATTGTAGTCATTGTTCTATTTCCAATTACCATTAATTCAAATTGATCTTTAGAATATAATCTGCCCTTAACTTCTTTACTCACTTTTAGTTGTTGAAGACTAATTCCAAGTGCCATAGCCTCCCCACCACCTCTTGTAAAAAGTGATGCTACTATATTATTCGGTGATGTTGTTTGAAAAATTCTTGAATTATAAGAATTTCCAGAGCAAGGTGCGTTTGTCCATCCAATGGTTATAGTATTTGTTCCATCTCCCACCATAGTTGGACATGGAAAATTAGGAGGATAAACATCAACTTGATTTATGGTTTTATCACTCTTAAAACCTATCCCTTCAGCAGCAGTCCAAGTTGCCTCTGCATCTGCTATATATAAGGCATAATCTGAAATTTTATTATTAAATCTATCCCTAAAAACAAAATTTGCCATATGAATGTCAGTTTGTCCTGTTCCATTTCCATGTATTGCAGGTTTTCCACCAATATTTAAGTAACCTTTAATCCCCATGGCAGAACCACTCCACGTTGGAATTACATCAGTTCTTGTATTTAACCCTTGTCCACTTGTACTTATATCAAAGCTAATCGAAAACCCCCTAGGTAACGTATATGTTAGAGGAATCGTGTCCACAGGTGGAGTTAATGCTATTGTTCCTAAATCAATCCATCCAATTGCATAAGCAAGCTTCCCCGTTCCAGGAGTTGCATAATAGATACCAGCCAAAAAAATCATTCCTTTTAAATTACTATCTATTATTCTATGTTTTCAAATAATTAAGAGTTAAAATTTTCTCATCTCAAAATAAAATAAACCTAGTAAAATTTTCACTAGGCTTATAGCTTAACTCTTCTCTTATTTTTAACTAGGAATTTCTTTAACTAAAATAACTAGCTCTTTTTAAATTTCTACTGTTTTAGCACTTACCCCTTCAATACTGTTTAACTCATCTTTAAGATTTATAATTTTTTCAACTTCATCTAATAATTGAAGCAAAATTAATCCATCATTTGCACACTCTGTTCCTGTTGCCTCATGAAGACCAAGTCTTACTTTAATTATACATCCATGCTTTGTTAAAACCTCTTGAACCTTTGGTGCTACAAGATTTCTTGGTGCAATTCTTATTGCCATAATATGAATCATAATAACTCACTCCCTTCCTTAATACAATTTTCCCAAAACCGTAAAAATTTATGCAAGTTATTATTCTTCATTTATATAGAGATTATTTTTCTTTTTTAATTAATTTAACAACCTCATCCTTACCATTTAAATCTTCTACAACTAAATCGAACTTATCTAAATTCTCAAATTTACTTGCCTCAAACGTCATTTCAACTATATCTTTTCCATCTACTATTCCCATATTTGCTATTCTCTCACTTCTATATTCAGTCCCTTTTTTATCAACTAATTTAACTTGTGATATTATCGTTTCATCTACTGGTATATTTATCCTAAACTTAACTTTTAGCCCTGTTGCCATTCCCTTTGCTTCTATAACTTCTACTATATCATTTTCTTTATCTACAACGTAATTCACAACTTCACTATTTACCATAGCTTCATCTAATTTAATATTTAAATTCCAATTTCCTGTTAAATTCGCTATTTCATTAGTTTGCAGATTTAGCTCTTTTATCTCCTTTAGATTTCCCTCTGATGAAGCTAACATTATTTCAAAAAATATATTCCCATTATCTATATCTGTGACATCAACTGCTTCATCTCCTCCAGATATTAACCAAACTTCTTTTCCCTTCTCATCAATAACAGGCTTTCCTCCTCGCCCTTCATTCTTGTCATAAAATTGTAGCACTCTTTCCTTATCATCCTTTATATTAAAAGTATTAATACTTGCTTCTTTTTCAACATATTCAAATTCTTTTATCTTCTTAATATCTTCTGATGAAAGCTTAAATTTTAATTTAATCATAGTTGGATCAGCAACTGCATTTATTACCTCTAATCTTATTCCATTACTTTCACTATATACCCCTTCTATGTTTTGCTCATAACCATTACTAATAGCTGTTTGTACCCCTTTATATCTTCCATTAAAAATTAACTCTTTTACCTCTGCAAGAATAGGACTACTTAAAGTTATACTTCCAATAACTACAGCAGCTGCTATAGCTACACTTTTCTTATTAAATAAACTTTTTTTCTTCATATCTTTCCTCTCCATAACTCTTATAATGTTAAATGCTTCTTCTTTTTTATTTTTTACACTCATAGGTACTACTTCTTCTTTATTTAATAAATCTTTTATTTCATCATCCATATTTTTATGCATGCTTATTTACCTCCCCATTATTTTTTAATAATACATCTCTAAGATATTTCTTTCCCCTTAATAATCTTGATTTTATAGTGCTTTCATTTTCATTTAACATCTCACTAATTTCTCTTGTGTTAAACCCCTCTACGTAATATAAATTTAAAACTAATTTATGGTCACTCCCTAGTTTTTCAAAGCATTCATCAAACTCTAATCTTCCATCAATATCTTCTTCATAAGCCTCTTCCTTTGTGTATTTTTCAATAAACACAATATTTCTATTTCCTTTAATTATGTCATTACATTTATTAATCAATATTCTCGTTAACCAAGTTTTAAAGTACTTTGAATTCTTTAGCTTATCAATACTTTTATAAGCTGATAAAATAGTTTCTTGAATGGCATCACCTATATCATCTTCATTATTCAATATTGCTTTCGCTGTTTTATATAAAGCTAATTCATGTTTATTAATTAAACTAATAAATGCTTCACTATCACCCTTTATAGCTTTCTTAATTAAAATCTCCACACTTTCTCTCCCTTTTGTTTATTTATTTTGTCTTCTATCTATTAGACCTTCAATTTCATCATTTAGATGCATCTACATTTAATTTTATTATCGAATTTTTTCATTAAATTCTTCAATTTAAAGTTTTTCAAATAAAAAAAGTGCCCTTAGAGACTTCTCTAAAGACACTTTTCATTAAATCTAAATTAATGTAATTGTTAGGAATCCTAACACCATTACTGCAATTAAATTTACATCTATTTCCTTTGATAAAAGATATTTTCTGTCCTTTTCCATAATTAAAACTTCTTCATTTGCACTTCTTGTTCCATTATGGTCTATAGAAGTCCATAAATCACTAGTGCCACTCCCCATTAAAGATACTAATCCAATAATCATAGCTATAATTCCTTCAATAAACAAAACATCTTTTATGTTTACACTTAATACACTGCTTATAGCTATTCCTAATAATAATACTAAAATCATTCCCATTCCTAATGTAATAAATCCTTTTTTAATGTTTAAATTCCTCATAACTGTAAGCTCCTTTCCTTCTTTATACTCCTATTGTATTCCCTTTATTTGTAAAAATAAACCACTTTTTCCATGAAATAAGGATGATTTTTTAAATTTGTATTTCTATCATAAACATTCGATTTTCTTTGATAGTTTACTACTTTTTTAAATTGATAATTGATAATTTGAAATTTAGAATTAAATTTGAAATCCTAGGGGATTTCTTTTAAATTCAATCTTATAATTTGGTAATTTATTCAAATTAAAATTTTTATGTGTTATACTATTTTAAAATGGGCATACTATTATGTATTACGTTTATATGAGGAGGTTATATTATGTATAATCAAGAAAAAGATACTTCTAAGGAAGTTAATCCAACTCCTAGCTTAGTTGTTGAAAAACAATTACAATCTAGGTCTATAATAATTTCAGGTGAAATCAATCAAGCTTTAGCTGAAAAAGTAATATCGCAACTTTTAATCCTTCAAGAAATGGGTAACTAAACTGTTACAACAAATTTAAACAAAACTATACAAATATGTATAGAAGTATAGATTTAAAACAGAAAGCCCTCTGTATCTAGTGATAGGTGCAGACTCGGAGTTAATTGCTTTTAACCCCTAAAGCCTTATGACCAAAGCGA
>NZ_JBOFRG010000182.1:0-16272 GCF_051650885.1 Clostridium sp. | reverse complement strand
TAAAAGTATCTTTCTTAAATGGGTGAAAATCCTATATAATTTGGGTACTTCTATCTAGGACTTTCTTTATAATTTTTAATTGTACACTCGATACAGTTAATTGATTCATTTACTGAATTCAATGAATCCTGTATCATTTGTTTATTTTCTGGTTTTTCTACAGTTGATAATGCTTGCTCTAAGCTACATTTAGCATCCTGTAAATCCCCTAAAGAACAGTTTACGTTTTGAATTGCATTTTTTTGCATATTACTCAACTCCTTTGCTCTTATTTACACTTATAGTATCTGTAGTTTTTTAAAAAGAATACATGCCTTTTAAATCCATATGGACAAATTATGTATAATTTTTGAACTTTTTAGTAAAAAAGCCTTTATTTTTTATATTTTATGTATTATTATGTATATATGCTGCATAATAACTTTATTTTATGCATAAAAATAAATTTCTGGAGGATGATTATGAATACAAAAAATAAAAACACTTTTAATTTACTAAAATTCATTATACCTTCTACCATCGGTGTTTTATTATTCATGACTCCAATGAACATAGATGGAAAGGTAACAATTCCAATAGCTTTTTTAGCTAATTTCTTTGTTGATATTTTAGGTGATAACTTACTTCATCTAGCAACATTGTTAATATCTCTATCTGCTATAGGAAGCATTTTAACAAAAACAATAAAGCCAAAATTTATAATAAATAATTCTTATCTTAAGCATCTTTTTGATGTTACTCCAATTTGGCTACTTGCTAGAATTTTGGGAATGATTTTTGTAGTTTGTGCAAACTTTAAAATAGGACCTGAAATGTTTTGGTCAATGGATACAGGTGGATTTATTCTTCATGATTTACTACCGATTTTAATCTGTGTATTTATGTTTGCAGGTTTTCTACTACCATTATTATTAGATTTTGGACTTTTAGAATTCATCGGTGCAATACTTACAAAAATCATGCGTCCTATTTTTAAATTACCAGGACGTTCATCAATAGACTGTATAACATCATGGCTTGGAGATGGAAGTGTTGGAATACTTCTTACTTCAAAACAATATGAGCTTGGATATTATACAAAAAAGGAAGCTGCTATAATTAGTACAAACTTTTCAGCAGTTTCAATAACCTTCTGTCTTGTTGTGCTTGCTCAAGTGGGGCTTGACCATATGTTTGTACCATTTTATCTAACAGTATCAGTTGCAGGAATTTTAGCAGCTATAATAATTCCTAGAATTCCACCATTATCAAAAAAGCCTAATACTCTTATAAATGATAAGGTAAAAGAAAATTCAGAAGCTATTCCTGAAGGATATAACTCATTTTCTTATGGACTTGAAAAAGCAGTTGAAAAAGCTTCATTAGTGGCACATCCAAAAGAATTTGTTATATCAGGACTTAAAAATGTTTTTGATATGTGGATTGGAGTTTTAGCAATCGTAATGGCAATGGGAGCTATTGCATTAATAATCTCAACATACACGCCAATCTTTCAAATACTAGGAACACCATTTATCCCAATACTAAAAATGCTTGGAGTTCCAGAAGCTGTACAAGCATCCCAAACAATGGTTGTAGGCTTTGCAGATATGTTCCTACCATCAGTTTTAGCAGGTGGTATACAATCAGAAATGACAAGATTCATAATAGCTGCAGTATCAGTAACTCAGCTTGTATATATGTCAGAAATAGGAGGACTTTTACTAGGTTCAAAAATTCCAGTAAACTTCAAAGATTTAGTTATAATCTTCATAACTAGAACTTTAGTTACACTCCCTATAATCGTCCTTATGGCAAACTTAATATTTTAGAAAAAAAGCTATCTTTCTCGATAGCTTTTTTATTTTAAACAAAGGAAATTTAACTATTTTAAAGAACTTATTTATAAAGGGAGTGATAATATGCCGTTAGTAAAAGTTGAAATATTAAAAGGAAAATCAAAAGAATATAAAAAAGGAATTTTAGATGGCATTCATAATGCTCTTATTCAAGAATTTAAAATTCCTGATGAAGATCGAATACAAAGGTTATATGAATTGGATGAAGAAAATTTTGAGTTTTCAACAAATAAAACTAAAAATATCACTCTAATTGAATTAACAATTTTTGAGGGGCGAAGTTCTGAGGCGAAATCACGCTTATATAAATCTATAGTATATAATCTTAATAAAAACTGTAACATTAATGGAGATGATATAATTATTGTTTTACAGGAACCTCCTATGGATAATTGGGGTATCAAAGGTGGGATACAAGCAACTAAGTGTAACTTTGATTTCAACTTAAAGATAAAATAAGTTACTCATTTTAAATTAACTACTTTATTTAAACTATATTGTTTAATACCTCCTTAATTTTGGTTATAATAATATACAAGAGTATATTGAAGGAGACTACTAGTATGGAAAAACTAAAATTTATTGAAGAATTAAAAAAATTTCATAAGATTATAGGTTTAAGTGAGTTTGGTAGCTATAATACCAAAGATTGGATAAAAAATCGTAGCGATATCGATATTGCTGTAGTTATGGCTCCTAGTACAACTTTTATGGATACTTTAGAAGTTGAAGATGACCTAGTAGACCTACTAGTTGAATATTATAAGTATGAAAAAATACATCTTACGTTTATTTTATATAAAGATTTTGCTAATAAATTTGCAAGAATTGCTATTGAAAGTGAAAATCTTTATATAACTAATGAAGAGAGATGGTTTGATTTTGAACATTACGTACGAAAATATTTTAGAAATAATTATGAGTTTGAGAAAAAAATGAAAATTCATGAGCAGTATGAATTATTTGGAGGAATAATAGATGAGTCCATATTATAAATACAAAAAAGAAAAATTTATAGAAAAATATAAAAATGCACTGGAAAATTTAGACCTTTTAAAAGAATCAATTTTTGAATATAAAAAAACTCAAAATAAATTAATTAGAAGAGCAATGTTTGCTTTTTTTCAAGATTTCACAGAGTATATAATAGATATGTGTGAGACTTATTTAGTTGTTAATAATATTCCTGTTGGAAGTGCTAACTCTGGAATAAAACTTATAAATAAAGCTAATGAAGAAGGTTTTTTTGATAGTGAATTAAAAGGCTACTTAGTAATGTGTGTAAAACTTAGAAATAGATACACTCATGATTATTATGATAGAGAAGAATGTGAAAAATCTATAGAAGCTTTCTGTTTTAATGAAATAGCAAATTTAGAGATTTTCCTAGAAGAAAGTAAGGAAAAAGTAATATTAAAATTCAAAAAAAATGACAGGTAGAATTCAAGTTTCTACCTGTCATTTTTATTTATCTTTTCACTTTTCTAGGTAATATTAATGCAAATATTATTGTTATTATTGCCACTATGAATAGTATAAAGAATATGCTATGAACGCCTGCAAAGAATCCACTTTTTATTTGTTCTATGCTTAAGTGGAATATATTATTTGTTGGACTTAAGTTGTCTGGTGTTACTCCATTTATTCCTGTACTGCTGAAGTGTCTTGTTACAGCTGAATTCATTACTGCTCCAAAGATTGCTACTCCAATTGTTTGTCCAAGTGTTCTTATTAATGTTGTTGTTGATGTTGAAACTCCAATATCTCTCTGCTCTACCGCTTCTTGAACTACTATTATTGATGTATTCATTACTCCACCAAATCCAAATCCTATTATAAACATTGCTATTATTAATACTATTATGTTTGTGTTTATTCCTAGTAATTCAACGATTCCCATTGCTACTACTAGTATTATTATCGCAACTATTATTATTACCTTTTCACCATACTTTGGTAATGTCTTTGCAAGTATAAATGATGTCATAAACCATGCAAGTGACATTGGTGCTAAGAATAATCCTGATATTAATGGACTATATCCTAGTACATTTTGAGTATATATTGGCATATATGATTGTATTGATATAAGAATTACTGATGCAATAAAGCAAACTATATTCATTATTATAGTTGTTTTTGTAAAGATTTTTTTAGGCACTATTGGCTCTTTTGCTTTTGCTTCAATTATGCAGAATATTACAAAGCTTACTATTGAAACTATTAATAATGATACTAGAAGCTTAATATCGCCTGTTTCTAAACAGCTAAATAATAATGCAACTATTGCTATAGTTAAAAAGATTGAACCTAAATAATCTATTGTAGCTTCCCTCTTTACAACCTTCTCATGGAAATGTCTATTTATCATATACATTCCTACTAATCCAAATGGTATGTTAACAAAGAAAATCCAATGCCATGAAAGTTTTGCAAGTATTGCTCCTCCAACAAAAGGCCCTAAAATACTGGCAACTCCCCATACTGTACTTAAAAATCCTTGCATTTTTGCTTTTTCGCTTGTTTCAAATAAATCCCCTATTATTGTATATGTAAGTGTAAGAATTGCTCCAGCTCCAAGTCCTTGTATTGCTCTAAATATTATAAGCTCTACCATACTTGTTGATAATCCGCTTAAAGTTGTACCTACTAAAAATATTATAATACCTATTGTTATAATCTTTTTTCTTCCAAATAAATCAGATAGTTTACCATAAATAGGTGTTGAAACTGCTGATGTTAGAAGATATGCTGAGAATATCCAGCTTATAAGGTTGTACCCGTTTAAATCTCTAGCAATTGTTGGCATAGCTGTACTTACTACAGTTCCCTCAAATGCTGCTAAGAAAGTTACAAGCATTAATGCTATAACTACTAATTTTTTCTCTTTATTCATTCTTTTCTCCTTTGTTTTCTTTTTGAACAAATATTAGTTTAGCACAAATTTTCTTTATAAGTATGGTTAACAATTTGTTAAGTTTTATAGAAATTAAAAAGGTAAGAAGATTTAATTTCTAGAATCTTCCTACCTTTGGCATTGTTTTTATACCTTGTTGTTTTTCTTATCTTTATTCTCTACATTGTAGCTTTTATCTTTATCTTCTACCTTATAGTCAGATTTAATATCACTTAATTTACTCTTCTTTTCTTTATCTTCTTTTACTATTTCATCACTTTGAAATCCTTCATCTGCAGGTTCATACTTGTATTCAATGTCATATTCACCATCTTCATCATCAATATCAAACTCTTCATCTGTGTAATCATCACAATCACAATAATCATCACAATCACAGTAATCATCATAATCATTATCTAATATAGTTGTGCAACTATTGCTATGACATTCTTTAGCCATCTTCTTAACACATTTACAAGTTTTGCATCCTATAACTCCTACTATCATACCTGTTGTTAATCCTAGTAATCCTGTTAATGTACTTCTTTTCATTTTTCAACACCTCATCTTCATAAAATATGTTCATAACATTAGTATTCTTATTTTCTAATCTTTTTATGATATATTTTTAAGGTGTTTTATCCTTATTTTAAACTTTCTTCATATAAATTTATATTTTTTATAAATTTCCCATTTCTATTCTTAATTTTCTATATCTATTAAAAGCTGCCATTATTTCTTGCTTTCTTGGAAGTGCTAAATTCCCTACACCACCTTTTGAATAGCTTAAGTTCAGCAATCCCTTTTCATTTATTTCACTTAATACTTTATCAATAGCTTCACTTAGGGTTATCTTATTATTTGCTATCTTTTCATCTACATATTTTAAGATATTTCCTATTGTTACAACTTGCTCTTTATCCACTATTTGCTCTACATATCTTAAGCTTATTTCATCTCTATTTACTATAAATCCATCAGTTCCTAATGTCTTCATTTTTATTCCTTTTGGTCCTTTTTCTATTGAACCTTTTTTCAAAATTCTATTTAAATTTATATTTATTTTTGCATTTCTTTCTTCTATTCTTTTTAAAATTAAGCCTGATTTTAGCTCTTTTGCTTTTTCTGTTACATCTTTAGCTTCATAGCTATCCATTTGTATCACTGTATCTGCAATATCAAAGTAATCTCCTGAGCTTCCAACTACAATAATTGTTGATATATCCATTTGCTCATAACACCCTCTTACAAGCTCTATAAATGGTGTTATTGGTTCTTTTTCTTTAGATACTAAGCTTTGCATAATATCATCTCTTATCATAAAGTTTGTTGCTGATGTATCTTCATCTATTAATATTGTTTTAGATTTCATTTCTATAGATTCTACAATATTAGCTGCTTGTGATGTACTTCCACTTGCATTTTCTGATGTGAATTTTTCTGTGCTTTTTCCATTAGGTAAGTTATTTATAAATAATGATATATCATCATTTAAAATACACCTTCCATCTTCTGCACGTACTTTCATAGCTGTATTCTCTGCTATAACATACTCTCTTCCATCACCTTCAATATGATTGTATACTCCAAGCTCTAAAGCATTTAAAAGAGTTGATTTTCCATGATATCCACCACCAATTATAAGTGTTATACCTTTCTTTATTCCCATACCTTTTAAAGGCTCTCCAAAAGGTATATTCATAGTAACTTCCATTGACTCTGGTGATTTGAATTTTATTCCATCTCTTAAAGGCTTTGTTGATATTCCACTTTCTCTTGGAAGAGTTGAACCATTCTCCACAAAAGCTATTAAGCCTCTATTTTTCAATTCACCTCTTATATATTCTTGATTTTCTACAAGTTCTATTCTCTTTTTCAATTTAAGTTTATCTACATTTTCATAAATTAAACTATCTTCCACCACTTTAGGTAAAAAATCATAAAGAATTTTTATAAGCTCTCTTCCTAAAACAGTTCTTCCTCTTGCAGGAAAACCAACTTCAAACCTTGCTTCCACCTTTTCTTTATCTATTACAATAGCAGTTCTATCTAAAATTTCTTGATTAAATCTACTTATATTTACTATTCCACTTTTTCCTGAACCCATAACTCTTGAGCAATGTCTGTTTATATTTAAGCTAAATAATCTTCCTATAAAATCAATAGTTCCAATTCTTTTATGATTTTCATCAAAATATTCTAATGGGAATTTATTTACTTTTGATTTTAAACTTACTCTTACTCTTGATGGTGCTGCAAAAGGATCTCCTTGAACATGGTCTATATATAAAGTATATTTATCAAACTCATATCCACCTTCAAGTTCCTTATATGCCTTATATCCTCTACCATCTATCTTTTCAATCTTTCTTTTTAATTCATCCATTCCTAGCATTTATTTTTCCTCCTCTTTAACAAAAAACTCATCTATAATTTTTTCTCCAAGCTTTCTATACATATTACTCATATTTATAACTGAACATAACATTAAAAACTTTTCATCCTTTTCATTTGAAATACCTTTAATATCATCTATTCTATTCTCATTTTCTTCTTTAAACTTTTCTAAATCACTCTCTGAAATACTTGTAAACTTTCTATACGTTTCTCTTATCTCATCTGAATTTTCATTTAAAACTATTCCATCTAAAGAATGTTTTATATCATTTATAGATAATGTTCCTTTAAGATTATAAATTAAGTTCATTAGAATTATATGCTCTTTAGAATACTTCTTATTTTTTATAGGCATAAGCAGTTTTCCCTTTGCATAATTATTTATCATTGTTTTAGTTAGGACTTTTTCTTCTTTATTCCTTCTCATATCATCATATTTATTTTCAAACATTTGAATAACTTGATCCATATACAAATCAATCTCTGGAACTTCTTCAAGCTCTATATTTTTATCTAAATTTAACTCATCTATCATATCCATCATTTTTTCTTTATCCATTATAAACACCTCACCTAGTTTTTAAAACTACATTTCGTTATGTATATATTAATAATAATAGTAATCAGGAGATATTTCAATATATTTACAAAAAAATCCTGTTTAATCCTCTTTTTTAAGGAAATACTAACTTTGACCATTTTTATAATATAAACATATAATAATATTATAACATATAGTTTGTAAAACTACATGTCATTATAGGAGGGTTTTGACTATGGAAAAATATTTAAGAGAACCTGTTAACGGCTTAACTCATTTAACAGGTGCAATATTATCATTTATTGGGTTAATTGCTTTATTGGTTAAAGCATTTTTAGAGAACTGTTCTGGTATAGAGATTTTTTCGGTATTTTTCTTTGGTGTAAGTATGATTTTACTTTATACTGCATCTGCAACATACCATTCAGTTATATCAAATAAAAAAGTTCTTCATAGATTAAAGAAATTTGACCATGCTATGATATTTGTTTTAATTACAGGTTCATATGCACCATTTTGCTTAATTGCATTGGATAATAAAGTTGGCTACATACTATTTGCAATAGTTTTTACAGCTGGTTTATTAGGAATAATTTTTAAATTATTTTGGGTAACTTGCCCTAAGTGGGTTTCAAGCGTTATGTACATCGCTATAGGTTGGTTTGCAGTATTTGCTATCTATCCACTTTCACAAGTTTTACACGGAACTGCATTTTTCCTTTTAGTTTTAGGAGGAATTCTTTATACAATTGGTGGAGTTATCTATGCATTTAGAGATGATAAAATTAAAATTGGAATCTTTGGAACTCATGAAATTTTTCATGTATTCATAATGCTTGGAAGTCTTTCACACTTTATTGCAGTTTTCGCATATCTTTTATAAGCTAACACACAAATTCTATATAAAAAGCTCCTACCCTTAATGGTTGGGGGCTTTAATACTTTCTTCTTAATGAACATTTTTACTTTTTTGTTTGTTTATTTTCCTTTTAATACCAATTAGTTTACAATATTGATATATTATATATTGTTAACGGAGGTAAATCAGTGAAAAAATATAAATTCATCTTTCTAATAATAGTCATTTTTATTTTAGGTTCCCTTTCTATTTTTATAATAAAAAATAATTCTAAGGAAACTGTTGCCAAAGAAACTCTCGAAACATACTTAACTGCTTTATCTGATAAAAATTTAGATAAATTAAATAACTCTTTAACCTCTAATAGTTCACTTAAATATACTACTGATGACATTACACTTTTAACAAAAATTCTAAAAAACTGTGAATTAAAAAATTCCACAATAGTAAGTTCTACACCTGATACTATGACTGTTAGTGCAGAAATCTTATTTAATTGTTATGATACTCCCGATGCTGAAATCGGTGATTGGAGTGCTGGTAGTAATTTATCTACTAGATTATTTACACTAAAAAAAGTTGATACTATATGGAAAGTTTCAAGCTTTGAATCCTAAAGATATTTAATTTAATTATAGAAAGAATTATTAGCATATTTTTATGTTGATAATTCTTTTTTCATATCCATTTCATAAATCCTTTGTATTATATAAATATAGGAAGGAAAACTTCTTATATTAAAAAGCCTTATATACTTTTAAATATATAAAAACGCTATCGATAAGTGCCAATTTTCGATAGCGTTTAAAATTTTATTTTATTACATCTTCAAAGCTAACTCTTATAGCTTTTTCTAAATCCTTTGGGTTCATCTCTATTTGAAGTCCAATTTTTCCACCACTGAAAACTATTTTTTCTAAGTCTATTGCTTCCTTTTGAAAAAATGTTTTATATTCTTTTTTCATTCCAAGTGGGGAACATCCACCTCTAATATATCCAGTAAATTTATTTATATCTTTTACATGTATCATTTCAATCTTTTTTTCGCCTGCCACTTTTGCAGCTTTTTTCAAGTCTAACTCTTCTAAAACTGGAATTACAAATACATATAAAGCCTTTGAACTCCCTACTGTTACTAAAGTTTTATACACAGTTTCAGGCTCTTGTCCTGTCTTTTCTGCAACTGCTGCTCCATCTATATGTCCATCTGTTGCATCATATTCTAATGCCTCATATGCTACTTTCTTTTTATCTAAAATTCTCATTGCATTTGTTTTTTGCATAATTTCATCTCCATCTTTCTAATTCTAAATATATTATTCCACTTTAAAATAAGGTATGCAAGAGTTTTGCATACCTTAAAATTAGTTCTTCTTTTTTAAAAATAATATTTGTACTGTAATTGCTATGACTAATATTCCCGTTACTATTATTCCACCTTCTGGTCCAAAGCTTCCACCATTTATTATATTGTTTTCTAAATAAGTAGTTTCTATAAATGAGCAATTATAAACTATTCCTCCACTTACAAGAGTTCCAAATATATTTTGCTGTGCAAAGTTCCATGCACTGTGAAGAGCACATATTCCCCATAAGTTTTCATTTTTTATAGCATAAAAGGCTGCAAATATTCCAAATAAGCTTAAGTTTATTAATGAAATAACTGTTACTCCACTATTGGCTAAATGTAAAGCACTAAAGAATAATGAACTTATAATAATTCCTGCTTTAGGTGTTAATTTCACTCCTAATACTGGAAGCATATATCCTCTCATCATTATTTCTTCTGATGCACCTTGTACTAACCACGCTATTGTCATTAATAGAAATGGCCCTAAAAATTCAATATTTTTTAAATTTCCTATTTTTACTTCAAAAATAACATTTCCAAATAAAACTATAACTAACCACGCTATTCCTATCATTGCTATTCCAAGTCCAAAGCCTTCTAAATAATCTATTATAGCCTTTTTATTAAAAGGAAACCCCATAGATTTTATACTTCTTTTTTCCTTTAATTTAACTATTATAAAACATATTCCTATACTAATTCCTGTACTTAATATTAATACAATCTGATTCATATACGCTTGTATAAACTTTATATCTTTTACAAAGTTAAATATTAATTGAATTACTACATTAGTAATAACGCCTGCTCCCACAAGAATTATTACAGGTGATATTAATGCAAAAATTGCACCTGATGTTTTATTCCCCTTTGCTTCATCAAAAATTCTTGAATTTAAGTTAAACTTCTCTTTCATACTTTCCTCTAAAAAAATTGTTTCATTTAACTTATATTCTATTACGTACAAAAAAAGACCTTAATTTTAAATTAAAGCCTTTAATTTATCACATAAAAATACCACATAGCTTACTATGTGGGACTCTTCTATCGCAAATTTTTCTATAACAAAAATCTGTTTGGTAATGCATTACACATGACCTTTTATTCCAACCTTATATAAGTTAATTTTACCATCCTATAAAATAGCTTGTCAACATAATTTAGGATTAATTTCTACCCATATTTAAAGCTTATATGTTATAATAATCAAATAATATAATTTTATGAAATGAGGTAGAATGTATTGATAACTGTATCAAATGTTAGTTTAAGATTCGGTGGACGTAAGTTATTTGAAGATGTTAACTTAAAGTTCACTCCTGGAAATTGCTATGGAGTAATTGGAGCAAATGGAGCTGGAAAAAGTACTTTCTTAAAAATACTTGCTGGAGAGATTGAGCCAAACACTGGTGATGTATCTTTAGCTCCCAACACTAGAATGTCTGTATTATCTCAGGACCATTACAAGTTTGATGAATTTGAAGTTTTACAAACTGTTATAATGGGTAATGAAAGACTATACCAAATAATGAAAGAAAAAGATGAAATATATGCAAGAGATCCTTTCACTGATGAAGATGGAATTAAAGCATCTGAGCTTGAAGGTGAATTTGCTGATCTTAACGGATGGGAAGCTGAATCAGAAGCATCATCTTTATTACAAGGTTTAGGAATAGGTACTGAATACCACTATAAGCTTATGTCAGAATTAACAGGGGCTGAAAAAGTTAAAGTTCTTTTAGCTCAAGCTTTATTTGGTAATCCTGGAGTTCTTGTTCTAGATGAGCCTACAAACCACTTAGACATTAAATCAATCAACTGGCTTGAAGATTTCTTAGTAAACTTTGAAGGAACAGTTATCGTTGTATCCCACGATAGACACTTCTTAAACAAAGTTTGTACTCAAATGGCTGACGTTGATTTTGGTAAAATTAAAATTTATGTTGGAAACTATGATTTCTGGTATGAATCAAGTCAATTAGCACTTGCTATGTCTAAAGACCAAAACAAGAAAAAAGAAGAAAAAATCAAAGAATTACAAGACTTTATTGCTAGATTTAGTGCAAACGCATCAAAATCTAAGCAAGCAACTTCTCGTAAGAAACTTTTAGATAAAATAACTTTAGATGATATTCAACCTTCTACTAGAAGATATCCATTCGTTGGATTTAAACCTGAAAGAGAAGTTGGGAATGATATCTTAACTGTTGAAGGATTAACTAAAACTGTTGACGGTGTTAAAGTTTTAGATAACGTTAGCTTCAGAGTTAATAAAGAGGATAAAATCGCAATAATCGGAGATAACGAAATTGCTATAACAACTCTTTTCAAAATATTAAACAATGAAATGGAAGCTGATGCTGGTACTTTCAAATGGGGAGTTACTATATCAACTGCTTATTTCCCTAACGATAACTCAAGTTACTTCAATGATTGTAACCTTTCACTTGTTGATTGGCTTAGACAATACTCAGAAGAAAAAGCTGAAAGTTATATAAGAGGATTCTTAGGAAGAATGTTATTCTCAGGAGAAGAAGCATTAAAACAAGCTTCTGTATTATCAGGGGGAGAAAAGGTTAGATGTATGCTTTCAAGAATGATGCTTTCAAACGCTAACGTTCTTATGCTAGACCAACCTACAAACCACTTAGACCTTGAGTCAATAACAGCAGTAAACAATGGTCTTAAAGATTACCCAAGCGTATTATTATTCGCATCACATGACCATGAGTTTATTCAAACTATAGCAAATAGAGTTATAGACATTAAAGCAGACGGTTCAATCGTTGATAGAACTATGTCTTATGATGAATACTTAGATTTAAATCTTTAATTTTAAAAAGGCTTTGCATTTTTGCAAAGCCTTTATTCGTTTATTGTATATCCTAAACCTTTAACAGTTTTTATTACATCTGTTTTTAATTTTTTCCTTAAATTTTTTACTTGTGCATCTACAACTCTGTCACTTCCAAAGTAATCATATCCCCATACTTTATCTAATATCTTTTCTCTTGATAAAGTTATCCCCTTATTTTGAATTAGTATATTAAAAATTTCAAATTCCTTTTTTAATACTTCTAAATCTTCGTCTTCGTATTTTATAATGAAGTTTTTCTTATCTATCTTATATCCTTTGAATTCAAATTCATCATCATTTAATTTATTTGCTCTTCTTAATATTGCCTCTATTCTCATTAAAAGCTTATTAGGTGAAAATGGCTTTCTTATATAATCATCTGTCCCTTTTTCAAATGCTCTTATTTCAGTATTTTCACTGTCTAAAGCTGTGACTATAAGTACAGGATTATCTGTTATATTCCTAACTTCTTTTAATACATCTATTCCATTTCCCTTTGGTACCATAATATCTAAAATATATAAATCGTATTCATTTTGATAAATAGCTTTTTTTGCTTCTTCTGCATCAAAAACACTTTTAACTTCATATTTTCTATTTATAAGATAACTTCTAACTATCTCATTTAAATTTATATCATCTTCTAATATTAATATTTTTAGTCCCATAATTTCTCCCCTTTTAAATTAATTTTAAAAACAACTCCTTTATCATAGTTTTGAATTGAAAATGTTATATTTAATGCTATTAAACACTCCTTAACTATATATAATCCAATTCCTCTTCCTTTAGCACTATTTCTATTACTTCCTCTATATAATGGATTAAATACAAATGCTAAATCCTCATTTGTTAGTTTTTCACACTCATTATAAAAAGATATTGTATATCCCTTTGATTCTATTAAAACTTCTGTTCCATCCTTTGCATATTTTATTGCATTTTCTATAATATTTACAACACTTCTTCTAAATAATATGCTGTCTGTGAAAAGGGTTATTCTATCATCTGTAAGATTTTTTATCATAACATCTTTTGATAAACTTATAGTACTAAGCTCATCACATATTTCTTCAAGCATTACGCCTAAAACTACCTCTTCCTTTCCTGTTGGAACTGAATCTAGCTTTGTTATATCAAGCATTTCATTTGCTATTTTTCCAAGCTTTGCTGATAATTTTCTACACTCTCTTATGTATTTATCTCTATCTGTATAAGGTTCAATATTATCTAGCATTCCTTCTAAAATTCCATTTAATCCTCCTATAGGAGTTTTTATTTCATGGGAAAGGCTAAGCATTAATTGCTTCTTATATAATCTTTCTCTTTCTAAAGCCTCAATATCTTGATTAAAATTTTCAGTAAACTTATTTATCGTTTCTGTTAATTCATCAAACTCATCTGGTAAAATATCTTTTTCTATATAAATTGATGATTTCTTATCCATCATTTCTTTAGATATATCATTTATATTTTTTGCTTTTTTAGTTATAAATTTTCCTATAAAAAATGAAAATAACACATTGAATATCAGTATAAACATAGTTAAAAATTTAAATGCAATTGAAAATCCCATTTCTCTATATGCCATATTAGGCTCTGCTAAAATAACTTTTACTGCCCTGCTTTCATCTACATCTAAAAGAATTATACTTTCATTTTTTCCATCTACTCTTTTATTATCTTTTCTATATATAATTCCATCACTTTCTAAATATATTTTTCCATATAGCCCTTGCTCATGTGAGTATACATTTTTATTTATAATATCAATTTTCTCAATTAAATCATATTTAGTATTATATTCAAGTATCTTCTCAACCTTATCTTCAGAATTTATCTCTAATATTAAACTTATTTCCGTAGCTATTTTCTCTATTTGATTATTCCAGTAAGAATCAATCATCGCTTCTTTAAGTAATACTCTTGAAAGTAGTAAAAATAAAAAAGATAGAACTACAGAACATATTAGTATTCTAACTTGTATGCCTATTCTCATAAACTCTCCTTAACCTATCAAAGAGGGCTTACATGCCCCCTCTTTTAAAAATCTTTAAATAATTCCTCAACCTCTTTTGATGTTTCTTTTAAAATTTTGTTATAAAACTCCCCTTGTTCTTCACCAAGTTTATATTTTCTAACTATTTCTTTATCAACTTGTCCATCTTTTATTAAAACAATCCTATCTGAATAGCTTCCTATAAATTGGTCATGAGTTACTAATACAGTCGTTACCCCTTCTTCTATATTAATCTTCTTTAAAAGTTCGATAACTTCTATGGCTCTTTTTACATCTAAAGAATCTGTTGGCTCATCTGCAAATATTACTTTAGGCTTGTTACTTAATGCTCTTGCAATAGAAACCCTTTGCTTCTGTCCTCCTGAACATTCAAGTGGATATTTATTCAATATTTTTTCTATTCCAAGCTTCTCTGCAAGTTCATCTACTCTTTTATATATTTCTTTTCTATCAGCACCTGCCATTAATAATGGTGCTATAATATTATCTTTATTAGTTAATGTATCTATCAAATTATAATTTTGAAATATAAATCCAATATTTTCACGTCTAAAATCACTTATAGCCTCATTATCCATACCACTTACATCTTGTCCATTTATGAAGACCTTTCCATTAGTTTGGCAATCAAGTGTAGAAAGAATATTTACAAGAGTACTTTTTCCTGAACCTGATGGTCCCATTATTCCTAAAAATTCGCCCTTTTTTACGTTTATATTTATCCCTTTTAAAGCTTCAAACTTTTTATTTTGCTTTTCATAAACCTTATATATATTTTCAACCCTTACAACGTTGTCCATAAAAATATTCCTCCTTCTTAATTTTCTAATAAAAGCTCCATTTTTTTAGAGTTTTCTTCTACTATATCATTATAAAAATCAAACTGTTTTTCATGATTATTTATAAGTTCTTTTCTTACCATTCCTTCTTCTAAAACAATAACTCTGTCAGCAAAACTTGCCATAATTTCACTATGTGTTACTAAAACCACAGTAATGCCTTTTTCTTTATTTAACTTTTTTAATAGATTTAATACATTTATTCCTATCTTTGCATCTAAAGAGTCCGTTGGTTCATCTGCAAATATAATCTTTGAATTATTACTTAATGCTCTCGCTATTGCTATTCTTTGCTTTTGACCACCTGAACATTCATTTGGATATTTGTCTAATAAGCTTTCTATCTCTAATTCCTTAGAAAGACTTTCTATTCTTCTATTAGCCTCTTCATCTGATACATCCGTAAGCATAAGTGGAAATAATATGTTTTCTCTATTAGTGAATTTCTCTAACAAATTATAGTTTTGAAATATAAATCCAATATTATCACGTCTAAAATCACTTAGTTCTAAATTTCTAACCTTTCTTATATCCTCTTCTGATAAATCTTTTATAAGTACTTTCCCTTTTGAATGTACATCAAGAGTAGATAATATATTTACCAATGTACTTTTTCCTGAGCCTGATGCTCCCATAATTCCTAGAAACTCGCCTCTTTTTATATTTATATT
>NZ_JBOFRG010000181.1:0-12001 GCF_051650885.1 Clostridium sp. | reverse complement strand
GATATCCTCCATCCAGCTATATATTCATTTTTATCATGTACGCCTAAGACGATATTAGTATTCCCTACATCCACAAGCAAAATCATAAAAGCACCACCTTAATATAATTAAAAGCAGCTTTTTTCAGCTGCTTTTATTTGGATAAAATCACTTGTTTTTAACAATATTAATTTTAACAATTCCCGCCCATTTGTCAAGGCTTTAACAGTATTTAAAATAGTCCAACAATCTCTCCATTCTCTAATATATCCATATTATTAGCTGCTGGAACTTTTGGTAATCCTGGCATAGTCATTACATTTCCTGTTAAAACCACAATAAATCCTGCACCATTTGACACTCTAACTTCTTTAACCATAATATTAAAATTCGACGGTTTTCCTAATAATGCTGGATTATCTGATAGGGAATATTGTGTTTTTGCCATACATATTGGTAATTTATCTAATCCGAACTTCTCTAATTCATTTATTTGTTTAATTGCCGCAGCATCATAATTAACATCAGTTGCTCCATAAATTTCACTAGCTATTTTAAATATTTTTCCTTTAATCGTATCTTTTTCATCATATAAAACTTCAAATTTTGATTCTTCATTTTCTAAAATATCTAATACTTCCTTTGCTAATTCTAATCCACCTTCTCCACCTTTAGCCCATACATCAGAAAGTGCAACTTTAACTCCATTTTCTTTACAGAATTTCTTTATGAATTCTACTTCTTTATCTGTATCTGAAACAAATTTATTTATAGCTACTACTACTGGCACATTGAATTTTTTTGCATTTTCAATTTGCTTTTCCAAGTTTGCTATACCTTCTTTTAAAGCTTCTACATTTTCAATATTAAGCTTATCTTTAAGCACCCCGCCATGATGCTTTAACGCTCTTATAGTTGCTACTATAACAACACAATCCGGCTTAAGCTTTCCATATCTACATTTTATATTTAAGAACTTTTCTGCACCTAAATCAGCTCCAAACCCTGCTTCTGTTACTACTATGTCACTTAATTTTAATGCCATCTTTGTTCCAATTATTGAGTTGCAACCATGAGCTATATTTGCAAACGGTCCTCCATGTATTATAGCTGGTGTATTTTCTAAAGTTTGAACTAAATTTGGCATTATAGCATCCTTCATAAGCATTGCCATAGCACCTACTACACCAATCTCTTTTGCATATACTGGTTCTCCCTCTAAATTATATCCAATAACTATGTTTCCCATTCTCTCTTTTAAATCTTCTAAGCTTGTTGCTAAGCAAAGTATTGCCATTATCTCTGATGCAACTGTAATCATAAATCCATCTTCTCTTAAGAAGCCATTCATTTTACCGCCCATTCCTACAACGACTTCTCTAAGAGCCCTATCATTCATATCAATAACTCTTTTGAATGTTATTCTTCTTGAATCTATCCTTAATTCATTTCCTTGATGTATATGATTATCTATTGCAGCACACAATAAATTATTTGCCGAAGTAATTGCATGCATATCACCTGTGAAGTGTAAATTTATATCCTCCATTGGTACAACCTGTGCATAACCTCCACCTGCTGCTCCACCTTTAACACCAAAAACTGGTCCTAATGAAGGTTCTCTTAATGCAATCGTTGCATTTTTCCCCATTTTACAAAGAGCCTGCCCCAATCCTACAGTTACTGTTGATTTTCCTTCTCCTGCAGGTGTTGGATTTATTGCTGTTACTAAAACTAATTTTCCATCTTCTTTTTCTTTACTCTTTTCTAATATATCTAATGAAAGCTTACATTTATTTTTACCATACATTTCAATATCATCTTCTGATAATCCTAATTTTTCTGCTATCTTTAAAATATGCTCCATTTTTGCTTCTTGAGCTATTTGTATATCATTCTTCATTTTCAAACCCCTCTCCTTCATCGTTCACCTTTTTATTCATTTTCCATCACTTTTAACTTATTATAACATCTCACTTTTGTATTTTAAATAGATTTTTCGAATATTTACCTCTTTTTGTAAATAATAGTTCGTGTATGGTAAAAAAATAATACCCCAAAGCTAACGCTTAAGGGTATTATTTTATATTTCAGTACAAATTCTTTCGAATTCATCACCATCAATTTTTTCTTTTTCTAATAATACTTTTGCAACTGCATGCAATGTTTCAATATTCGTTTTTAATATTTCTTCTGCACGAATATATGCTTCATCTATTAAGCCCTTAACTTCTCTGTCTATTTCTGCTCCAACTTCTTCAGAGAAATTTCTATTTTTCCCAAGATCTCTACCTAAGAATACTTCATTTGGTTCAGAACCATATGATATAGTTCCAAGTTTTTCACTCATTCCATATTCCATAACCATAGCTCTTGCAATAGCACTAGTTCTATCAATATCATTTTTAGCTCCTGTACTTATATCACCTAATATTAAGCTTTCAGCAACTCTTCCACCTAAAAGTCCAACCATATCATCCTTAAGTCTTAACTTAGACGTATATGATCTATCTTCATCTGGTAAATGCATTGTGTATCCACCTGCCATACCTCTTGGAATTATACTTATTTCATGAACCGGATCTGAGAACTCTAAGTTTCTCATTACAACTGCATGACCTGCCTCATGGTAAGCTGTAAGCCTTCTATCTTTTTCACTAACAACTCTACTTTTCTTTTCTGGCCCGGCCATTACTTTTGTTATAGCCTCTTCCATATTTCTCATTGTAATTTCTTTTCTGCCTTCTCTAACTGCTAAAAGTGCTGCTTCATTAGTTAAATTTTCTAAGTCAGCACCAGCGAATCCTGGTGTTCTTTTTGCTAATACTTTCAAATCAATTTCTTGAGCTAGAGGTTTATTTCTTGTATGCACCTTTAAAATTTCTTCTCTTCCTTTTACATCAGGTGCTCCTACAAGTATTTGTCTATCAAATCTTCCTGGTCTTAGAAGTGCCGGATCTAGTATATCACGTCTATTTGTTGCCGCAATCATAATAATCCCTTCATTTTCACCAAAACCATCCATTTCAACTAAAAGTTGATTTAATGTTTGTTCTCTTTCATCATGTCCCCCACCAAGACCTGCTCCTCTTTGTCTACCAACAGCATCTATCTCATCAATAAATACTATACACGGAGCATTCTTTTTAGCTTCAGCAAAAAGGTCTCTCACTCTTGATGCTCCTACTCCTACAAACATCTCTACAAAATCCGAACCTGATATACTGAAAAATGGTACACCAGCTTCTCCTGCAATAGCCTTTGCAAGAAGAGTTTTTCCTGTCCCAGGAGGTCCTACTAAAAGCACTCCCTTAGGTATCCTTGCGCCCATTTCCGTATAAACAGTAGGTTCTTTTAAAAAGTCTACTATTTCTGCAAGCTCTTGTTTCTCCTCATCAGCACCTGCTACATCTTTAAAAGTAACAGTTTTTGATTCTGGTGTTGCAATTTTGGCTTTACTTTTACCAAAGTTCATCACACCTTTATTTCCTCCACCGCTATTGCTATGGGATTGTTGTGTTATAACAAACAACACTATTAAAATTAAAACTACAGTAACTATACTTGGTATAATTGCGATCCATGCACCTGTATTTGATGGTGGTTCAAACTCTACCTTAATATTTGGTTTTGGTGAACTTACCATTAAATTAGAAAGCATTTGTTGTGGTGCATATGTTATAAATTTCTTATCATCATTTTTAACACCATCAATAGTCATTCCATCATCATGAACGTAAAGGCTTTTTACATTATCCCCATTCCACATTTGCTGGAATGAACTATATGGGACTAGCTGAGGCTTATTTCCTGTTTCCCATACTAATACAGCAGCTCCTACAATAACAACTATCAGTATAGCCCATACTGCTGCACTTGAATATTTCTTCATTCAAGCATCCCCTCTCTTTTCAAACTATTTTTTTGAGTATATTTCTTCTTTAAGAATTCCTATAAAAGGTAAATTTCTATACTTTTCTGCATAATCTATTCCATATCCTACAATAAATGCATTAGGCACTTCAAACCCTATATAATCCACATCAATTTCCGCTGTACGTCTTTCTGGTTTATCTAAAAGTGTTATTATTTTTACACTATTAGCCCCTCTTGTACTTAAATATTTTTTTAAATATGAAAGTGTATTTCCCGTATCAACTATATCTTCTACGATTAATACATCTTTACCTTCTATTCCATGGTCTAAATCCTTTAATATTCTAACTACACCAGATGATTCTGTCGAATTACCATAGCTTGATACTGCCATAAAATCTATTTCACAAGGTATTGTAATATTTTTGATTAAATCTGAAGTAAATAATACTGACCCTTTAAGAACTCCAACTACTATTAGATTTTTCCCCTCATACTCTTTGCTTATCTTTTCTCCAAGTTCCTTACATTTATTTTTTAAATCCTCTTCAGTAAATAATATTTCTTTCATATGGTCTATCATCATCTTCTATCCCTTCCTTTTGTAAATTATTTTCAGTATATTTTCAGTATCCTTTGTTACCCTATATATTTCTGATAATTTTACTCCTACTACCCATGCTATATTATCATCAAATTCTATTATTGGTAACTCATCTCTTTTTTCTTTTTGTATTTTCATATCTATAAAGATATCTTTTAGCTTCTTAGTTCCCTTCATTCCAAAAGGAACAATTTTATCACCGTTTTTTCTATTACGTATAATAATGCACTTGTTAATTTTATCATAATCAAAATATTTAATTAAGTCATTATTGGTAATTTTTAAATTTTTTTCTTTCCTTATTACTTCAAACTTAAATTCATATTCTCCAAAGTTTTGTACTCCCTCAACATCCTCTTTTCCAATAGTTATCTCACTAACCGTACATTCTTTTTTTTCTACTCTTTTTTTTATATAAATTTCACCATAAATATTTTCTGCATAAATTCCATTTGGTAAATCCACTCTTTTATTTGTCCCTAGAGAATTTAATTTTATTACTTCTTCTATATGCTTCATCTCAAAGTCATATGTACTTTTAGAAACTTTAACTAATACTTTTCTTATAACTCTTGCTAATATAGTTCTACTTTCATTAAATAATTCTTTTTTTATTTTTATATTTCCATTATCTTTAATGCAATACTCTTTAAATTTACCTTTTGCATAATCTGTTATAAATTTATTATCTTCATATAAAATATGAGTCATTCTATTTATAGCCGTCACAACATCATTATTAAAATTTTCTTTCATATAAGGAAGTATCTTTAACCTTATCTTATTTCTTGTATATATGGTTTCTAAATTTGTTTTATCTATTCTTGGTTTTAAATCAAACTCTTCACAATATTCCTCTATTTCGTTACGCTCCATACAAAGAATCGGTCTTATAAATATCCCATCTCGTTTTACTGGAATTCCACAAAGCCCTTCAAGCCCTGTTCCTCTCATCATTCTCATTAAGATTGTTTCAGCTTGGTCATTTGCATTATGTGCTGTTGCTATCTTTGTGTATCCATGCTCTTTTCTCACACTATCAAAAAGCTCATATCTTGCATCTCTTCCACCAGTTTCTGTTGAAACTCCTCTTTCTTTAGAGTAATTTTCTATATCTATTTTTTTACTAAAAAATTCAACACCTAAGCTTTCACAAAATTCCTTCGCATAAAGCTCATCTTTATCTGCTTCTACGCCTCTTAGCATATGATTTAAATGAGCTGCTCCTATCTCTAAATTATATTTTTCTTTTACACTATATAAAAGATGTAGCATACATATTGAATCTGGGCCGCCCGATAATGCCACTAAAACCTTATCCCCATCTTTAAGTAATTCATTTTCTTCTATATGCTTTATAAACTTTTCTCTCATTTTTATCCACTTCCTAATAATAATTGATATTTATATAATACCTTATTAAGTCTTTCCATGCATATTTTTTTAATTCCTCAAACTTTAAAAGGATACTTCGCTTATTTCTTTCTAAAACGAAATATCCTCTGAGTTTAATGTATTCTTTGAACTTTAGATACAATTACAGTCATATCATCATGAATAGCTCCATTATTTAACCTTTTAGATTCTTCAATCAATTCAATAGCCAATTCCTTTGGATCATTTCCTGCATTACATAAAAATCTTTCTATCCACTCTGTATCTCCAACCCTATTCTTATCCACATCTAAAACACCATCACTTAAAATTATTACTATATCTCCTCCTCTAACCTTCTTCTCTATTTTCTCTACCTCTATTTCATCTACTAAACCAAATGGTGGCATATTAGATGATATTTTTATTACTTCACTTCCTCTTTTTATAAAACTCGCCGTTGCTCCTACCTTTATAAACTCTGCCACACCCGTATATAAATCTATACTGCTCATATCTAAAGTTGAAAATTTCTCATCTTCATCAAACTTCATAGTCATTATTGAATTCACTGCATTAAGTGCAGTATTTACATCAAAACCATTAACCATAAATTTCTCAACTAAATCTACAGTCATTTTACTTTCTTTAGATGCTTCAGGACCAGATCCCATTCCATCACTTATAAATGATAAATACTTCCCATTAGCCACTGTTCCAAAATTATAAGTATCACCTGTATACTCTTCGCCCTCTTTAATACTCATCCCTACATAAGATTGAACATTATATTTAGGCATTTCAGTTATAGTAGCTGTACACTCTTTATTATCAGTTCTTATCGAACATCCATTTTTCCCTATAGTCATAGGCTTATTCATAATACTACTTACTATTGGCAATACATTTTTAGTACAATACCTACATCCTGAACAATTAGTCATATTTATCTTTATTTTAGTTTTCCCTTCTCTATCTACAAAAGCTAATACATCCTTATATTGTATTGAATTTTTATTTAACTCTTTTCGTATCTCTTTTTCTAAGTTTCCATAAACCACAATATCTTTCTTAAAATCAAATAGCATTTTCCCTATATTATCTACCATAATATTCATATGATTTGCTATAAGCTTTCTTCCCTCTTCTATTTTCTCTCTATTTATAGCCTCTGCATTCATACTTAAAACTAATTGATCAACTTCTTTTAATATCTCATATTTCCTCATACACTTCTTTTCAAGCTCTGCTGGAAAAAGCTTAAAATTATCCTCCCTACCCTTTATAATCTTTTCAAAGCAATTATATGTCATATTGAACTGTGAACCCCAACACCTATTTGCTTTATCACACTTTGAACAAATTCTATCTGCTAAATTATTAACCATAGCTGTACTTTTATCTTTATACAATAAAGCTTCATTTGTAGATAAATTCTCAATAGCTACTGATACATTACTCAAAACATCCGTAAGCCCGTCCACTCTATTTGAAAATTCTTCCTTCAATTGATTAGCATGTTCTGAATTTAAATTCTCCATTTTCACATCAGTATTTATCTCTTTATCAATATTCTTGATAACCTTACTCGGTATTATCAAAAATATTACTCCCCCTAAAAGAACCTCTATTATCTCATTAGTTATCGTTCCAGTTGTATACAATGCTAAAATTGAATAAATAACTCCTGCTGCTAAAAAAGAAAACATTCGTCCTATTTCCTTAAATAGCCCAGAAACTAAACCCACTACACCATAAATTCCAATTCCTTCAATCATATTCCCACTTGCTATTCCAAGTATAAGCCCCATAGCTATCCCTGTTGCTGCACCATTTGCAAGTCCCCCAACATAAGCTATTAACATTATAAATATTATGGCAACCACTTCTCTAACTTCAACACTAAAAATTGTGAAATCTCCAATTCCAGTAACCATTAGACAACCTATAATACCTATACTAATAAGCTCTTCTGTTGTAAAGCAATAATTTGTATTGTAATTTTCAAAGCACTCTAATCCATATTTAATAATAAAATAAATCGGTACTATTACTGCTGTATATATGACACCTAATATACACGTAGTCTTTATATCTTGTTTATTTATTAATATAGAAATCACAAATTGAGTAGTAAAATAAATCCCTAATACACTTTTCGTCCCTATAAATATCTCTTTCTTACTCAATATATATGACAACATAAAAACCCCTAAAATCGTTATTATGTATATCGACGCGTTACCTACCTTTTCATTTACGGTAAGATAGCCTAAAATCCCTCCAATACTCGAAAAAATTATTTTATTTTCATCCTTAGTTTTTAACATAGCTGCTAAAAATGCTATCCCAAAAGGTGCTAATCCTATAAATTCTTCTTTATTTATATAAATAACTACTCTGCTCAAAAGAAATGTCGTTATTATTATCCCCATTACGACAGTCAAATTTACATTTTTAACTTTTACCCTTTGTTTTTTTTCCTTTTGCATTATTTTATGATTTAATCCGTACTGCATGGCTTCTCCTTAATTTACATATTTTGTAAATTAATTATATCAACTATACTTTTATTTTCTTGTCGTTATATGTTTTATTTCAATTAAATCGCTTTACATTATTTTTAATTTTTCTCTTTTTTTGCACATTTTTCTTTTTTCTCTTTTATTAAACTTTCTCTACTACACTAAAATAAGTAATTTAATCTTTTGAAAAACTACTATTTTTGTAAAATAAAATCACTTTTTATAAAAAATTTTTTTCATAATTCTATTTCATTTGCATAAACTTTTATTTAAACGCAAAAAAATAGATCTAAGATAAATCTTAGATCTATTGGTGCCGAAGACCGGAATCGAACCGGTACGGTGTTTAACCACCGCAGGATTTTAAGTCCTGTGCGTCTGCCAGTTCCGCCACTTCGGCATGACAGTGGTAGCGGAAATAGGACTTGAACCTACGACCCTTCGGGTATGAACCGAATGCTCTAGCCAGCTGAGCTATTCCGCCTTAAATGGTTGCGGGAGCAGGACTTGAACCTACGACCTTCGGGTTATGAGCCCGACGAGCTACCAACTGCTCCATCCCGCGCTATTAAATTGTCATGTTTAAAATAAAACTTGGTGCCGAAGACCGGAATCGAACCGGTACGGTGTTTAACCACCGCAGGATTTTAAGTCCTGTGCGTCTGCCAGTTCCGCCACTTCGGCAAGACAACAAGTTTAAATGGTAGCGGAAATAGGACTTGAACCTACGACCCTTCGGGTATGAACCGAATGCTCTAGCCAGCTGAGCTATTCCGCCTTAAATGGTTGCGGGGGCAGGACTTGAACCTACGACCTTCGGGTTATGAGCCCGACGAGCTACCAACTGCTCCACCCCGCGATATTAAGTTGTATCAAGTAAAAATAAATTTGGTGCCGAAGACCGGAATCGAACCGGTACGGTGTTTAACCACCGCAGGATTTTAAGTCCTGTGCGTCTGCCAGTTCCGCCACTTCGGCTTGAAATTTGTTTTGTCCCTGACGACAAGATTTATTATATATTACCCCCCTTCTTATGTCAACACTTTTTCTAAAAAAAAATTCTTTTTTTATTTTTAATAACTAAAACCCTCTCAAACACTAGGTTTAAGAGGGTTTAATCACATAAATTTATATAAACTTATTTTTTAAAATTAACGAATTAATAGTTTTTCTTACTATTTTTACTTCTGAATTCTTGATGTTTTTTTACATCAACCATTCTCTCTTCGCTATCTTTTAGAAACTTTGACATTTGATCTTCAAAGTTTACTGATGGTTTCTTTTTTTCTTGTTTCCATTCAACGTCTACTGGTTTCACACTTTTCTTCTGCTTTGGTGTTCCCTGTTTTATTGAAAGACTTATTTTTCCACTATCTTCAATTGAGATAACTTTAACTTTAACTTTATCTCCCTCTTTTAAATGCTCGTTTATGTCCTTTACAAAAGAGTCTGCCACTTCTGAAATATGGACTAAACCAGTTTTTCCACCTTCGATTTCTACAAAAGCTCCAAAATTTGTGATATTAACCACTTTACCTTCTAATATGTTTCCTGCCGCTAAGCTCATCTTTAAAAGATTCCTCCTTAATTTGAATAAATATATATGTTATTATTAATAATAACCTAACTGTTTGAACTTGAGGCACCTTTTCATATGATGACTAATAACTATCTAGCTTCTATTAAGCTAATTAGCTACCTGCCTCTCGATAAATAACCTTATTTATCTTTTACTATCTCTTCACCTGGTTTAACCATGTCAAGTCTTTCTCTAGCCAAGGTCTCAATATATTCATCTGTATTCACTATTTTCATTTTTTCTTCAAGTACTTTGTTTTGTCTCTTTAAGTCTTGTAATTCATCCTTCTTTATTGATATTTCGTTTTCAATTTTTTTCATTTTGATTTCTTGATCAATAAAACTAAAAATAAAGAACCCACCTAAAGCAAAAAAAACTAGATTTTTGAATTTTACCCTTCTTCTCATCCATAGTACCCCTATTTTATTATTCTCATATTTACATTTTAAACATTAGTATAAGTTTATTCAAGCCTTTTTTTTACATATTTATTTCTTTCCTTTTGTTTTTGAGTACATTAGCCTTATAGGATATGATATATTTTTATATCCTATTCTAATTATTCTCCATGTTCCATCTACAAATACTACTTCTGCTTTATAAATAAACCTGCTTAATAGCTTTAAATAGCAAATTAACCCTGAAAATATAAAAACATATACATATGGTCCTAAAAAAGCAAAATTATTATACAATAAAAATGTAAAAACTATCATTCCACTTAATATCCAAAATAATATATCTTCTACTATTGCAATTACTCTTAATACATTTTTACCTCTTATTATTCTATAAACATCAAACAAGCTTCCTAATATAAATCCAGCTACTATACTATAGAAAACCATATTTATTTGCA
Organism: Clostridium sp.; assembly: GCF_051650885.1. Classification (GTDB taxonomy): domain Bacteria; phylum Bacillota; class Clostridia; order Clostridiales; family Clostridiaceae; genus Clostridium. The sequence goes on along the minus strand of NZ_JBOFRG010000181.1, from coordinate 1,205 downwards.
TCCCAGTACTTAAAGGCATCTACTACACCTTCCTTCTCTTTAGAATGCTAATAAGCTTTCTTTTTGTAGCTTTATTTTTATTATTCGTATATACTATGCTACTTATAAAGCCTTCTACAATAACATCACCATTTTTCACATCTAGCTTATTTACTTTCAATCCTTGCCCTTTAATATTCATCTTTCCTAATACAGTATTTAAGATTATCTTTTCCTCATTAAAGCTCAATACTTCATTGACTCCTGTCAACGACATTTTTCTTCTGTTTTCTACTTCTATCATACTTTGTAACTTAATAGAATTATTGTCTTTATTCATAATATCTGCTCCCTATATAGTATTTCTCTTTATGAATATATGACAATTTTTTATACCTTATTCTTTTTATCTATATTTAAATTTATTGTATTTTAATTATTTACACTTTTTCTTTTTATTATTCTATTATTCTATACATTTCTTTTGCATCTTCTTTTCTTACATGCTCTGCTATATTAACTATTTCAGCTTTGATGCTTCTACTTGCAAATGCAATTTCTATTATATCCCCTTCTTTTACTGCTGTTGATGATTTGGCTATTTTCCCATTTATCATAACTCTTTCACTTTCACAAGCTTCCTTAGCTACAGTCCTTCTCTTTATTATTCTTGATACTTTTAAATATTTATCTAATCTCATTTTTACTCCTCCTTATAAGAAAAAACCCGAGTTACCTCGGGCTTTTAATTAAGTATTATATATAAAATAATTACTTATTAACTTTTTCTTTGAATTCTTTACCAGCTTTAAATACTGGAACAGTTGATGCTGGAATTTTTATAGTTTCTTTAGTTCTTGGGTTTCTTCCTTCTCTAGCTGCTCTTTCTCTAGTTTCGAAAGTTCCGAATCCAACTAATTGAACTCTTTCTCCATTTTCTAACGCTTCCTCAACGCTTTCAATGAATGCTTTTAATGCTAATTCTGCATCCTTTTTAGTTAATTTAGACTTATCAGCCATACTAGTGATTAATTCTGCTTTATTCACAATTACATCCTCCTTAAATAACAAGTTGTTTATTTATAGTACTTGTTAATTCTTAAATATGTACTATACTTACTTCTCTTATTATATTATTACTTTTTCATCTAGTCTACACCGATTGAATAAATTATTCAATAGTTTTACAAAAAATATATAATACACTTTAATTTTTCAGTATAGTT
>NZ_JBOFRG010000180.1:0-25450 GCF_051650885.1 Clostridium sp. | reverse complement strand
CTTTCTTCATCTATTTTTAAATTTCTATCTTCTTTATATTCATTTAACATGGTTTTTATTTCATCAGTGTTAAAACTCATCTCCACATCAAAATGGACTGCAATATTCCATGGTGAATTATATCTTGTATCTGTATCATCATTAAATTTAAGCTTTAGATTTTTTATATCATATACCCCTGCAAGTATTACAGACTTAAAGGTAGTACATAATTCTGCTTCTCTGTCCAAATATAGTGACCTTAGTATCCCTAAAAAATTTACAAAAACACTATTGTTTGAAATTCTATCTACTTCATCTATCATTAGAATAACTTCTCTATCCTTTGTTATATCTGATATTAAATATGATAATTTATTTAATGTATTAACTTTTTTAAATTCTTCATTAAAGGCTCTAGATAATCCATTTATAAAGGACTCACAAAATGTCTCTGCATTTTTAAAATCTTCACTCATTCTTTCAAAGTCTAACTTAACAACTATATATTTTTTACTTAATCTTTTATATAACTCATTTAAGGTTGTTGTTTTCCCAAATTGTCTTGGTCTATTTATAACAAAATATGCTTCATCATTGATTAAATCTTCTATCTTATTTAATTTCTTAGAAATATCCACCATATAATGTTTCTTTGGAACACATAAACCTACTGTATTAAACTTCTTCATTCTCTGCCTCTCCTTTCTCAAAGCTCTCTATTCTTCTACCTTTTATTATAATTGACAAAAAATAAGTAGTAAATACAAATAATTTACTACTTAAATTTTAATATAACTCTTTTCTATCTATATATGGATTTCTGTATCTATTTTTCTTTACTGTCTTTTCTCCTATATTAATAGCATTTTTAGGACAAATGTTGATACATCCCATACAGTCTATACAGTTACCATTCCATTTAGGCTTTCCATCTTCTAATTCTATATTTTTAGTTGGACAAATCTCTTTGCACATACTACATGAGATACATTTTTCATTTACATTAAAGTTTTTGTCTTTTTTCTTGTATTTTTCTTTCCACATTTTATGTATGAAGTTAGTTAATTTTTCTTCTTTTCCTGTAAATTCATTTATTTTTTTATTTTCTATATCTTCTATAAATTTTTTAAGATTTTCTTCTTCATTTTTTATAGCTTCCTTTGCTCTTTCTTCTGTTGGATTTTTTCCTGCTCTTGTGTAGTTTGAAATATACTTTAATTCTTTATAATTACTAAGTTTTAAGCCCTTCTTTTTAAGTTCATTGTTTAAAAAGTTGAACCCATTGTTAGTGTGTCCTCCACCTGTTACTTGAACTGCAAATATATATGGATTTTCACTTTTAATTTTGATTTTTTCTATAAACTCCTCTACATTAACAGGAAGTCCAAATGAATGAACTGGAAAAATGAATCCTATAAAATCCTCTTCAATCTCAAAGGTTTCACATTTTGGTATTGAAACTAATTCTACATCTATTTTTTCTTTAATTTTTTTCCCTACATAAAGTCCATTTCCTGTAGATGAAAAATAAAATATTTTAGCCATAAAATTCTCCTTTATATTTTAATCTTTAAATATAATACTTATTGTACCTTTATTTTATTAGAAAATATATATGACCTTTCTCACTATTTAAAATGAGAAAGGTCATATTACATGATTTTTTATCTTTAATTTTTAAAATACTGAGTTTATAAAATTCCAAATTTGATTCCATACTGATTCTTTTTTCTTAACTTCTAAACTAATTATTTTTTCTTTTATATTTTTAATTACTGCTAATACTTGTGCTTCACTTGCTGATGTATTTTTCACTATATTTTCACCATTTGTTAAAGCATCTTTTAATTCATTTTGACTTTCTACTGTATAGTTTGTTCCATTTTTCAATTTGTTTTCCCCAATGCTTATTTCATTTATTAAAGCTTCTATATCTTTTCTTTTTTGTATTATTTTAAAAGAATAATTCTTTAATAACTCTGTCATCCCTTTATATTCTTCTACACTTGAATTTTTATTTTGAACAATCTCTTCAGCATTAGATATCATGGTCTTTAAGTACTCATTGCTCGCCTTTGTATATTCATTACTCTTTAAATCTTCTTTTGCTATATTTATAGTCTTGATTAAATTTTCTTTATTTATATTGCTTGAAGTTGTAGTTTTACTATTATTACTATCTTTTTTTTCTACCTTACTGTGCTTCTCTTCTACTTTACTCTGTTTTTTCACTATTTTATTTAAAGTATTTTTTAATAATGTTGTCATTTCTTTATATTGCTCTTTATTTGAATCTACATCTTGAGCAACCTCTTCGGCATTAGTTATCATTTTCTTTAAATATTCATTGCTCGCCTCTGTATATTCGTTGCTCTCTAAATCTTTTTTAGCTATATTTATAGTATTAATTAAATCTTCTTTTGCTAAATTATTTGTCGGCTTAATTACACCACTGTTATTTTGTATTTTTTTAGATTCACTTAAACTTAATCCATTTTTAGTAATATATAAGGTCTGTGTCTTAGGAACGCTTTGCTTAATTTGTAGATTTTCCTTTTGTCCATTTTCCATTATTACATTGTTTACACTTATTATTGATGAAGTTTTATAGTCAATTATTATTTTATCTCCGTAACTATACTTAACTCCATTTAAAGCTTCTGCTATTTCTTCTTTAGCATTACTATCTGACTGATTTATTTCTACTGTTTTTAATACCTTTCCACTGCTATCTTCTAGACTTATAGAAAAGGCTTCTGATTTTCCGTATGGGTTTGTATATGTTCCTCCACCATTTACTGTAATTGTACTATTTTCAGGATTAAAGCCTATATTTGCTATATTATAATTCCAAACATTATTTATAATTATTGAAGATTCTCCAAGTTCAGTGTTTCCTTTATAAAGTCCATCACTTTGCATTTCAGTTAACATACAACTTGCAATTTTGCTTTGCATTTGGTTTTTAACTTCACTCTTTAATTCATTAGTTATTAAATCTACATAATTATTAAAATCCGATTCTGTTCCTTTTGACATATAAGTATTTTTTAATTGTAACAATAAATCATACATTTGCATTGGATATTCTTTAAAGGTATCTATTATATTATTAGATAAATTATTATAATCCTCTATTGTCATATTTTTATCGCCTTTTTCTAAGTTTACTAAGTCAATCCATGCTCCAAGATTTAATTTATTTATTTTTATAGCTTCTTTTAAGTCATTTAATTTTGCATCATATGAATTTTGAATCCCTGCTAAATATTTATAATTATTTGATTCTCCAAGAGTTCCATTATTTGCATTTTGATATAGGATTGTATAAGATGCAACTTTACTATTTGGTGCTATCTCACTTGACCAACTGCTCATATCGGCACCATAAGTATTTGCCCATCCATCAATAGCATTTCCTATCTGCCAGCTCTTACTCTGTCCATTATAATATATAAATGCATTATGTCCTGGTTGTGGTGTTTGAGTTGCTGGTACACCAAATACCTTATCTACATCTGCACCAAGTCTTCCTGTTGCTCCACAAACTCCTCCATCATACCAAACACTATAAATATTAGGATTTTTCCCATAGAAATTATTTCCAAATACACTTGCTCCTGTATGTGGATTTCTTGTATTATAATTTATTGTGTATGCTCCATTTTCTAACATTCCATTTCCTAATATAAGTCCATTATGATTTTGTAACATTACATTTCTAATATCCTTAATTTGGTCATTTGTTATATCAGTATTTGTTATAAAGCACAACTGACTTACACCTAACGTTTCAAACTCTGGTAACATTCCTCCATCTGCATTTAAGCTTTCAAAAATATTATATCTTTCAACAGGACTTCCTACTGGCACTCCTGCTGGGAAAGACATTATAGGCTGTCCATTTGTAAGTGCTACTGCTATTGCAAGCTTTAAATTAAATCCAGCGTGTGAGTTTTCATAAGTATTCCAAATGTTAGACCAAACTTTTATACAATCTATATAAGATGCAGACGGTTGCCCTTCTGGCATATATTTCTCATTTGGATTTGGTCCTCCTAAAAACTCAGACATTGCAGTATTGTTGTTTAAAACCCAATTTAAGAAGTTTGCATTTTCCTTGCTTTCACCATAAAATTCTTCTAAATTATTTTCTCCAACTGTATTAATAAACCTTGATGCTAATACCATATTTTCATTTTTTATATTGTTTTTTAAATCTGTAGTATTTATTTTTTGAATATTTGCATTTAAAGTATTTGCATAACTGCTTATTTCATTTTTATTAGCTAATTTTATATAGGTATCTTTAGTGTTATCTTTAACATTGTTTTCTTTAACATTAACTCTAACTAGGCCTACCTTTGTTATCTTAAAATATTCTTTTTCTCCTGTTATATTTCCAATAACATTATTTCCATTTAAAACTACAGGCTTGTTAACTGATGGATTAAATGAAAGCTCTATTACATCTCCATAATTAAAGTTTTTCCCATTTAAAGCATCTGAAACACTTTTTGTACTTCCATTGTTAAAATCTTTTTCGAATATTTTTTCACCACTTTCACTATATAATCCAAAATTAAATAATGAAGCTTTTCCATTTCCAAAACTTTTTTCATAATTATTTACGGTAATAGTTTTATTATTTATATCAAAACCTATTTTACTCCCTAGATTACTTAATTCTATTGTATACCCATTTGTATAAAGATTAATGGAACTATTTTGTAATCCCATATTATTTTCATATGTTGGATTTATAGTTGTTTCTAAATATCCATTTGCTAAAACTTCTATATTAGTATTTAAGCTAAAGCCCTTATCATCTTTTATGTTTATACTATAATTTCCTGTGCTATCAGTTTTACCTGTAAACTTTTGCCCATTCACATTTACAGTAACCTCTTCATCTTTTCCAGCTTGTCCACTTAAAGTAGCTTCTGTAACTTTATTTCCATTTAATATTTCTAAAGGATTTACCTGTGCAAACTTATCTGTTACATTAACTAAACCTTTATTTGTTATTTCAAAGTATTCTGTATTTCCAGTAGTATTCCCTATTTCCTTTTTATTTTCAAGAACATTTACATCTCCAAAATTTTTATCATATTTAATTTTTAAGATGTCTCCCTCTGTAAATTTTAATCCATTTAAACTATTTGAAAAATCTTGGATTTCTGCTAGATTTTTTGAAGTAACACTTTTTATTAAGCTTCCATCTTTAGATAAAAGACTTATATTCATTTTATTGCCATAAAAAACTCCTGCATAAGTTTTATAGTATTGATTTACCTTTGTGTTAATTTCATTATTGATTAAATTAAAAGACATATCTATAACAGGGAAATTAGCATTATTTATAATTTCAATTTTATTTGAAGTATTAAACTTTTCATTGTTATAGCTTACAAGAGTACTTTGCATATTCTCATTATTAAGATAAACCATAACTTGAGTTCCCATTTCAGCATTAGCTATTGGAATTTCTAATTTAAAATCTCCATTTGAATCTGATTTTACTTCTTCACTTTTATTTAAACTACTTCCAAAAAATATAGTTACTTCTTTATTAGCCTCTGTTTTACCCTTAACAACTATATTAGAATTACCTTCATATTCTGCCTTAACATTAGATAAATTCTTATTTTCTATTTTCACTAACCCTTGTGGCTCGATTTTATAAGATGCAAATGTTCCATTTACATTTATAGTAGCCTCTTTTCCATCATTGACTACTTTAACATCTCCATCTGATAAATAATTTTCTTCTGGTTCATAAATATTTATAATATCACCATAATTAAATGATGCTCCATTTAAATTATTTTCAGAATTATATACTCCAAAATTACTATTACCCACACTAGCTTTAACTTCTCCATTATTAGAATTTACAAGCTGTGCTAAAAAAGCATTTCCATATGAACTAATTTTCATAGTTGATGGATTAAATGTAATATTTTCAGCTGTTCCTAATGATGCATCAGGTAATGTTATGCTAGACTTACCTATTCCTAAGTTTTTAGGAGCAGTTGGATTAATCGTTATAGGAACTTCCCCATCTGTTGAAACTACTATACTTGTACTTGGGGTAAATCCCTTTGAATCCTCTACAGGTATATTAAATTTCCCAGTTGAATCTGATTCCCCTTCAAAATTTTGTCCATTTAAACTTACAGTAACCTTTGAGTTTTTATTTGTTACTCCTTTTATATCCCCTTTATTTACCTTGTTCCCATTTAACACATCAAATGGTTCTACACTTAAATTTTCTTTAAATGGTGTCAATCCCTTCTCTGTAATTTCATAATAAGAATCCTTATTTATAGTGAACTCTTCTTCATTGTTAAATACTTTTATCTTCCCTTGCTTATTATCATAAGAAAGCTTAACAACATCTCCATAATCAAACGATTGTCCATTCAAAGAATTGCTTAATACAGATGTATTATCATTTCCTTTAAACATTTCTTTATATATTGTTTTTTCTGCCTTTAAATCATATACAGAAATATTTAAAAAATCATTTCCATTTGACCCTAAAAATTTATTATATCCACTAACACTAAAAGTTTTATTTAATGGATTAAATGAAATTTCTCCTGCATTAGTTCCCCATCCATTTACAATTTCAATGCTCGAATTATTTACTCCATTGTATTTAACTAATCCATCTTTAGTTATTTCATAATATACAGGTTCATTTCTTCCTATATTACCGATATTGTTTATGTTAGGTAAATTTGTATTCTCTTCAAAATCTATTCCTATTACGTCTCCGTAATTAAAGGGTTTTCCATTTAATATACTTGTTAAATTAAGACTGCTACCATCCTTTACCCTTTCATTAATTTCTAATTTTTTATCTTCAGAATTATATAAATATAATTTTAAATATGTATTATTTCCATTACCTAAATCTCCACTAATTCTATTTGCTTCAATTTTCATAGTATCTGTATTAAAGTCAACTGAAACAGATTTTCCACCCCAAATATTATAAAAAGTAATATTATTTTTCTCAAGCCCAGTCTCACTTTTACTCGCCTCAACTTGTTTTTTCACCTTCAAAGCCTCGGCATGTGCCGTCAGTGTTCCACTAATTGGTACAAAATAATTTCCTGCTACAGTTACTGCAATTATAATCGCTAATTTTTTCTTCTTCATCTTTTGTTTCTCCTTTAAATGAATGTTTTTCCACTTTCCTATATAATAATGGGTATATTTACTAAAGTCTATTTAATTTCTTTTAACTTTTCTTTAATTTATAATACAAAGATTTTTGTAAATACTATTATTAAATATATTTTAAAGGTGGTATTTATGGAAATTAATCATATTAACAATTACGATAAAGTTCAAACTCTTATTATGTGTTATCCTTGCAATTTTGACTTATTAAATAAACATCTCTTTAAAAGAGTTAATAAACCTCTTATGTTTAACCAATATAATAATTTCATAAACTTACTTATTAATGAAGATGTTAATATTCAGTTTCTCAATCCAATCTACGGGAAAAATCAAGTTTTCACTCGTGATATTGGATTTGTTATCCATGATATCTTCTTTATTTCTAAAATTAAAAATTCCCATAGACGAAAAGAGACTCTGGCTATTACAGATTTTTTATCTAACAAATATACAAAAATATATAAATTTCATAACTTTATAGAAGGTGGAGATGTAATTATTCATGATAAGGTTATTTTTATAGGCTTAAGCTCTCGAACTTCTATAGATGCAGTTTATGAATTACAAAATTATCTAGATTCTATAAATAAACCTTTTAAAGTCCTTCCTATAAGATTTAATTATAAAAAAATGCTTCATCTTGATTGTGTTTTCAATATTCTTTACCACAATCATGCACTTATCTCTAACTATGTTTATGATATCCCTCTTATAAAAAAATATATCAAAACCCTTTATTTTATTGACAATAAAACTGCAAAAAAACTTGGAACTAATTTTATTAACCTTGGAAATAAAAGAATTATAACTTCTAATAAAAAAGTTTTTTCTTTATTACAAAAATTAAACTTTAAGCCTTTTTACTGTGAATATTCTGAAATAATGAAAGCTGGTGGCAGTTTTACTTGTAGCACCCTTCCAATTTTTAGACTTCATTAAAATTTCCTTTAGAATATTTTTTATTTATATTACAATTTTGACACTTTTTAGTAATTGAAAGTTCGTTTTCCTTTTATATCCTGTTCATTTTAAAATAGTACACTTAAGTTATTAAATTTAAGGAGATACTAAGAAATGAAAAAAATAATTTCAATTATAGTTTTAGTAGTTATCGTAATAGGAGTTGGTATTGGTATTTTTATTTACTCTTTTAATAATGATTCTGCCTCTACAGTTTCTAAAAATACTGCAAAAGAAACTTCCTCAACATCTAGTACTACTTCAAAAACTGATAATAAAACAAAGACTAACTCTAGTGGAGCTAGTTCATCTAATACAATCTCAAGGACTAGCAATAATAGTTCTAACCCTCAAGCTGCACCTACTGTAGTAACTACAAGTGCTACTACTTCTCAAAATAACGGAACTGGAAATTTTGCTGGAATTTTAAGTGGTGCCAAGTATTTTATTGGAAATATTGAAGGTGATACAATAATTATTCCTTTAAATAATGGTAGAGTTGTTAATAATCAATTGATTCTTAATGAATATTATGTTGATAGATTACATGAAACATTCACTCTTAAAATAGATTCTTTAGGAAATAATAATTTTACTTTTTATGAGTATTACAATGGACAAAACACTGGAGTCTTTAAACTTAAACTATCTTCAAGTTCATATGTTGAAACCCTTAGTGGAACATATTCAAAACCTGGATCTAGTTCTCTTATTGGAATATCTCTTCAGTCATTTACTGATACTGGTAGCTATCCATTCTATTGTGGAACAGTTAATGGTGCTCCTATAACACTGATTCAAACAGTAAATGGTGGAAACTATTATGAAGTTTATGGTGGTGATAATAATGTATTTACATTATCTCTTTCACCAACTCAAAACCAGGGAAGTATGGGATTAATATATGATGAGTCATTTAATGGCAAAAAAACAGGAGTCTATACTATCTTTTTAGATAATACTGGAAATCCTGGTTCTGGAACATATACATCTACATCAAATCCAAATGTAAAATATCCTATAACATTTGCAGGTTCATATAGCCCAAACTAACAAAAAATCAGTAGTTTAAAACTGATGCATCTCTTGTCAAATAGACAAGGGATGCATCAAACACTACTGATTTTTTTATTAATCTATTTTTTAAATATCTACTATTTCACCATGACTTTCATAGCTGGCTATTTTTTCTATTTCATTTTCCTTATTTACAAACACAACCTTTGGTCTATGGTCCTTAGCTTCATCACTATTTAATGTGCAGTAAGCCATTAATATTATTCTATCTCCAACTTGTACGCATCTAGCTGCAGCTCCATTTAAACACATTATGTTTGAACCTCTTTTCCCTTTTATAGTATAAGTTTCAAACCTATTTCCATTATCTATGTCTACAATTTGTACTTTTTCATACTCTAAAATTCCTGCTGCATCTAAAAGATCTTCATCTACAGTTATACTTCCCACATAATTCAATTTTGCTTCTGTAACACAAGCTCTATGAATCTTTCCCTTTAACATTGTTATATCCATTTTTTATTTCCCTCCAAAACTAAAGTTATCAATTAATCTAGTTTTTCCTATATAAACTGCAACTAATATAGTTACATCTCCACTAATTTCACCTTTTACTTCTTCAAGAGTTTTTTTATCTACAATTTCTATATAATCTATTTTTGAAGAATCTACACTATCTATTTCTTCCTTAATAATATTCTTTAAAATACTTACTCTTTTCTCTCCACTTTCAAGAAGCATTTTTGATTTATTTAAACCTCTATTCAAAACTAAAGCATCTTTTCTTTCTTTAGAAGATAAATAAGTATTTCTTGAGCTTTTAGCAAGTCCATCTTCTTCTCTTACTATAGGACACCCAATAATTTCTACATCTATATTTAAATCTTTAACTAACCTTTTTATTATCGCTAACTGTTGTGCATCTTTTTCTCCAAAATATGCTCTATTTGGTTTAACTATATTAAATAATTTAGTTACTACTAAACATACTCCATCAAAATGTACTGGCCTTGATTTTCCACAAAGACCTTCACTTAATTTATCTACATGAACTGTGCTATAAAAATTTTCTCCATACATTTCTCTAACACTTGGGCAAAATATATAGTCAGCCTTAGCTTCCTTGCATATTTCTGTATCTCTATTTAAATCCCTTGGATAACTTCCTAAATCCTCATTTACTCCAAATTGAGTTGGATTTACAAAAATACTAACTATAACTACATCATTATTTTCCCTTGCCTTATTAATTAAACTTACATGTCCTTCATGTAAAAACCCCATTGTTGGTACAAACCCAATTTTTTTATCCTTATAATTTGAAACAACTTCTCTAACTTCTTTTATAGTTTTTAAAATTCTCATTATCCCTTTCCCCTTAATATAATTTTTCTATTACTTCATCATTTATTTTAAAACTATGCTTTTCCTCTGGAAAAACCTTGTCCTTAACTTCTCTATCATATTCTTTAAAAGCAGCCTTCATTTCTTCCCCAACATTTCTATACTTTTTCACAAACTTTGGTGTAAAGCCTGAACACACTCCAATCATATCTCTATAAACTAAAATTTGCCCATCACAATCATTTCCTGCCCCAATCCCTATGGTTGGTATACTTATAGCTTCAGTTATAAGCTTTGAAAGCTTGCTTGGTACACATTCTAAAACTATAGCGAAAGCTCCTGCCCTTTCCAATGCTTTTGCACTTTCTATCAAGACCTTTGCCTTTTTTTCATCTTTTCCTTGAACCTTAAAGCCACCCATACTATTTACAGATTGTGGTGTTAATCCAATGTGTCCCATAACAGGAATAGATGCCTTAACTATAGCCTCAACCTGTGGAACTACTTCAAGTCCACCCTCTAATTTAACAGCTTGTGCCTTTCCTTCCTTAACTAATCTTCCAGCATTAAAAACTGCATCATAAACTGAAGTTTGATATGACATAAAAGGCATATCTGTAACTATAAGAGCATTTTTAGCGCCTCTATATACAGCCTTGCTATGATGAATCATATCCTCCATAGTCACTTCTAAAGTATCCTCATATCCAAGGACAACCATCCCTAAAGAATCTCCAACTAAAATCCCATTAACACCAGCTTCATCAACAAGCTTTGCCACTCCAAAATCATACGCTGTAAGCATTGATAACTTTTCTTTTCCCTTACTTTCCTTAAATGTAACCGCTGTGTTTTTTAGTCCCATAAAAAATCCTCCACCCTTTTAAACTCTTTATTATTTTCTTTTCCTATCTCCAATAACTTTTTTGATAAAAGCTTATAAATCTCCTTTTCCTCACCCTTAGAAACATCTAAATGCTTTTTAACAGTTTCTAAATCATCCCTTTCTACAGGTCCTGTTAAAGAATTAAATATCCCCTTACTTTTTACATTTTCTATATTATTTTTTATTAAGGGATATAAGGCATCTATTCCTTCCTCTTCTGTAAAACCACATTCTCTTAAGTCCTGAACTCCCATATAGATTAAAGCTAAAACTAAATTACTTACTGTAACAGCACCCTTATGATATTTAACTTTATCCCCTCTTTCTATTTCACGAACCCTATTAGTTGAAGAAAATAAAGACTTAACTAACTTAAGCTTTCTTTTATCACCTTCAATTACAAAAAATGCTTCATTTAAAATTTTATAACTTTCATACTTATCTTTTATTGGAAATAACGGATGGACTGAATATCCAAAGACATTAAAATTTTCTCTACCTTTAAAAACATCTGAGCTTAAAGCTCCACTACAATGACAAATAATTTTATTTTTTATAGATAATTCTTTTAGACTTTCCCACACATTCTTTATTTCTGAATCTGTAGTTGTAATAAATAATATATCACTTTCCTTAACTATATCTAAAAGATTAAAGAAAGCCTTCGTTTCAGTAAAATTTGCCGCATTTTTTATACTGTCAACATTTCTACTAAAAAAACCTGATATATTAAAACCATTTTCTTTTAAATATTTACCTAAGGAAAAACCGACTTTTCCACATCCTATAAAACCTATTCTTATGATTATCACCTCACCTTTTGAGTATAATATCATCTAAAGTTCTATTAAAAATAAAATTAAATCTTTTAGGTACAGCTAACTATGCCATCCTTTTTTACTATATCAATCTTCTTCTTAATAATCAACTTTTTATTCCTTATTTGTTATTTTTTTCAATTTAAAAAGAAAGAGACTCAAAATTGATGTCTCTTTCCTTATTTAACATAAATACTTCATATGAAATTCAAAATGTTCTTCTATGAATGTAGCTATAAAGAAGTAGCTATGGTCATATCCTTCTTTTTTTTCATAAATTACATTTTGATTATTTAATTTTGCATTTTGAAGAAATTTTTCTTCATTTAATTGCTCTTTATAGAAATTATCATTCTTTCCTTGCATTATTAAAATTGGTGGGGCTTCTTTTTCTTTTATTAATTCTGTACTGTCCCACTCTTTCCATTCTTCTTTATTTTCACCTAAGTAGTTTGTGAAAATTTTTGTTCCCCAAGGAGCTTCACTTGGGTTTAAGATTGGTGCAAAGGCTGATATTGATTTGAATCTTTTATTGTTTTTTATTCCTATTTCTAGCGCTCCATGTCCTCCCATAGAATGTCCCATTATACTTTCTTTTCCTGAAAAGTTTGGTACTAACTCTAAAATATATTCTCTTAACTCTTCTGTTATATAAGTATACATTTTATAATTTTCTTTAAAAGGCTCTTTTGTAGCATTTATATAGAATCCTGCACCTTGACCTAAATCATAGTTTTCATCATCTGGGATATCTTTTCCTCTTGGTGATGTGTCTGGCATTACTACTACTACATTATATTTTTCTGCAAATCTTTGGAATCCACTTTTTTGAGTGAAGTTATCATCTGTACATGAAAGTCCTGAAAGCCACCATATAATAGGTGTTTTCTCTTTTTCTTTGTTTGAAGGCTTAAATATACTAAATGTCATATCACATTTTAAGGTTTCTGAGTAATGTTTATATTTGCATTGCTCTCCACCAAACATAATGTGTTTTTCTACCAAATTACTTTTCATTTTCAGTTTCTCCATAAGTTAGGATTGTTCTTATAGATTCGCCTTTATGAAGTAAATCAAAAGCTTTATTAATATCTTCAAAACCTAAATGATGTGTTATAAATGAATCTAAGTCAATTTCACCTTCCATGAAGTCATGAATCATTCCAGGTAACTCAGTTCTTCCTTTAACTCCACCAAAGGCTGAACCCCTCCATACTCTTCCTGTTACTAATTGGAATGGTCTTGTATGAATTTCCTGCCCTGCTCCTGCAACTCCAATTATAATACTTTCTCCCCATCCTTTATGACAACATTCAAGGGCTGATTTCATTACTTCAACATTTCCTATACATTCAAAGCTATAATCAACTCCACCATCTGTCATTTCAATTATAACTTCTTGGATAGGTTTATCATATTTAGATGGATTAATAAAATCAGTTGCACCCATTTTTTTAGCAAGTTCAAACTTATCTTCATTTAAATCTATTGCTATAATTCTTTTTGCTTTTGCTTTTTTCAATCCTTGAATAGCTGCAAGACCTATTGCTCCAAGTCCAAAAACTGCAGCTGTGCTTCCTTCTTCAACCTTAGCAGTATTATGAACTGCACCAATTCCTGTTGTAACTCCACAACCAAATAAACAAACTTTATCAAGTGGTGCATCTTTTTCAATCTTTACTAAAGAAACCTCTGCAACTACTGTATATTCACTAAAAGTACTCGTTCCCATATAGTGGTAAACAGGCTCTCCATTATAAGAAAAACGTGTTGTTCCATCAGGCATTAATCCTTTTCCTTGTGTTTCTCTTACTGCACTACAAAGGTTTGTTTTTCCTGAAAGACAGAATTTACATTTTCCACATTCTGCTGTATATAATGGAATAACATGATCCCCAGGTTTTACTGATGTTACACCTTCTCCTACAGAAACTACAACTCCAGCTCCCTCATGTCCAAGTACAGATGGGAATATCCCCTCAGGATCATTTCCTGATAAGGTAAAAGCATCTGTATGACAAACAGATGTATATAAAATTTTTACTAATACCTCATGTGCCTTAGGCTCTTGTACATCAATTTCCACAACCTTAAGTGGTTCTCCTGGTTTAAACGCTACTGCCGCTCTACTTTTCATTTTTCTACCTCTTTTCTTTCTTAATTTAATAAATATTCTTCCCAAACAAATATTTATTCATACCTTTCATTTTATAATTTTTTAATAGGTACAATATCTTTATTTTAAAAATTATTATTAAATTATAACTTTATATTACTATAGTAATATAGTAAAATTTAATAAACAATACTGACATTTCTGTCAGTACATTATTAATTTTTAGAAAGAAGATGTTTTAAAATGAATTTTTATTATAAAGACAGGCCCTTTTCCACAACTAAAGATTTAGCATTATCAGTTATTGGTGGCCGATGGAAAATAGCAATAGTATGGTGCTTACTACAAGAGCCTAAATTAAGATTAAACCAAATACAAAAGAAATTACCCACTGCAAACCAAAGAATGTTAATCAGACAACTTAGAGAATTAGAAGAAGATAAAATAATCCGTAGAACTGTCTATAATGTAGTACCTCAAAGGGTTGACTATACATTAACAGAAGTTGGACATCTTCTAGAACCTGTTGTACAATCCGTTTGTAAATGGGGTGACACCTTTTTTGAATCTTTAGGTGCTAATAAAGTCCTTGAGTAAATTTTACTCAAGGACTTTTTATATTTTAACTATATTCCTCTATTATATGCTTCTGGTACATAATCTAATTTAATATTTCTTTTTCTAGCTTCATTTAAAACCCAGTATGGATCTCTTAATAAAACTCTTCCAAGGAAGATTAACTCAGCTCTTTCATTTTCTATTATTTCAGTTCCTTCATCACCAGTAGTAATAAGCCCACCTGCCATAACAGCTATGTTGCAATTTTCCTTTATATACTCAGCATCCTTTACTTGATATCCTGGATATACATTTATAACTGCATCAGATACAACAGCACCTGTACTTACGTTAACAACATCAATACCTTCTTTTTTGATGTTGTTTATAAGTTCAGCCATCTCTACTTTGGTATTTCCACCTTCTTTATAATCATTAGAAGAAACTCTAAAGAAAATAGCCTTATCCTCTGGCCAAACCTTCTTAACTTCTCTTAAAACTTCAACTGCAAATCTTGCTCTATTTTCAACGTTTCCACCATATTCATCACTTCTTTTATTAGATAATGGTGATAAAAATTCTGAAATTAGATATCCATGTGCTCCATGAATTTCAATAAAATCAAAGCCAGCTTCAAGTGCTCTTCTTGCTCCCTCTTTAAAAGAAAGCTTAACTTCTTCAATATCTTCTTTAGTCATTTCTACAGGCTCTTTATATTCATCACTAAAGCTAATCTTTGATGGTGCTATAATAGTTTCCTTAGAAACAGAACATTTTCTTCCTGCATGACCTAACTGAATTCCTGCATAAGAACCATACTTTTTAATACCAGTAGAAAGAGCCTTTAACCCTTCAACTTGGGAATCAGCCCAAATCCCTAAGTCCTTATCACTAATTCTACCTCTAGGCTCAACAGCTGTAGCCTCTAAAATAATAGCAGAAACTCCACCAAGAGCTCTATTTATATAATGAGCATAATGAAAATCAGTAACCAATCCATCATCCTCAGCCATATACATACACATAGGAGCCATAACAACCCTATTCTTAAGATTTAAATTTTTAACACTATATGATTTGAAAATACCTTTATCCATATCCTTTCCCTCCTACTTCTTAGATAGCCCTACATTTTAAATTAACACTATCCTTTAAAAATCTCTATACTTTATATTTTACACCCTAATAGAATTTTATTTAAAAACTCTTTTTTAACATTTTACCAATTTTTAACCACTCAACCCTTCCTGTCTCTAAGTTATAATTTGCTCCTACAACTTTAACCTTCCCCTCATCTATATACCTTTTAACTATTTCATTTTCACTAATTAACCTTATAGAATTTTCTACATTAAGCTCCACAGCCTTATTAACTATTTTAATATCATCACCTTCAGTTAACTTTGCCTTTTCAACGCTAGGAACTACCTGACTAATTATCTTACCTAACTTTCCAAATATATTTCCCTTTAATGCTCCTTTTATCACACCACAATCTTCATGCCCCATTACCACAATCAAAGGTACCTTCTTTTGATCAACAGCGAATTCTATAGTTCCTAAAATAGAATCATCAACAACATTCCCAGCAACCCTTGCCACAAGAATTTCTCCTGGTCCTGTATAAAATATATTCTCCGGAATAACTCTAGAATCAACACAGGAAAGAACAATTGCATAAGGATGCTGACCATTTTCATATAAATCTCTCCTTACCTTATCACCAACTTCAGAGTCATTAATATTAGATTTTACATACTTATCATTACCTCTTTGAAGCCTCTCTAAAACTTCATCACTGGTTTTCAAACTAGTATCTCGCATTAATGTATTAGCTTCAGCATTTTCAATATTACACCACATACCTACCATTCCATAAATCAAAAAAACTATTACGAGAACTAATAACCTTAACCTTTTTTTCATTTGCATAACCTACCTTATCTATTATTTATTCTTCATACTTAGTATTCTCATAATAGCTACACAATACTTATTTGTAATTATATTATATTAATATAATTATATATTTGTTTATTATTACTATTATTTGTTCCGTCAATTTGAACGGTTGCACCCGTCCTATTTCCACACACTCTGTACATTTACCCCCATACAGTAAGGACTTTTCTGACGTATAAACTTTATAACATCCGTAATATTTCCCCACACTCCCCTTCATCTTCACCTGGTGCTTTAAAGCGACAAAAAACCTTCTTGTAAAACTTCTCAAAAAACTTTCTTTCCTCATAAAAAAGAAAATCCCTACACCTATAAAAATAGCTATCCCTCTTTTCACAAACAAATCTATATTCTCCCAAAACTTCTCCCACAAAAATCTTATTAATATACTGTAAAAATACTCTCTCTTCAACATAACAAGCACTTATTATAAAAAACATTCCACCAAAGCAAAATATGAATTCATCCATAAAAAAACCTCCCAAATTTTATTTCTATCACCTAAGTATGCAAGAAATATATTTTGGATAAAAAAAGAGAAAATATTTTTTAAAATTCAAAAAATATTTTCCCTTATATCAATTTTTATTTTTCTTCTAATAACTTTTGTACCCTGCTAAATCCTGATGTTTTTTTAAACTTCATATTATGAGTAAAGTTAACTAAACTATCTGATGGGTCAATAAATTCTATATTTAGACTTTCTAACACTTGCCTCTCAAAATTGACCGATAATATGGTTTCTTCAATAGTTTTTCCTGTGGATGAATCTATTCTAATATCTTGTGCATTTACAATCACATTTTTTACTGGTAGTAATGCAAATATTTCTCTAGCAATTCTTATTGCACATGAGCAAACATAATCTTGCTCTATATCAAAGTATTCAGTTTTAGACATTTTCTTTTTTGAAAGTTTTCCTGTTTTTGTTAAAGTTAATTTTTCTACTGGCACTACATTTTTTGAATTAACTTTAAAATCTACTTCTACTTGATTAAAACTCTCTATAAAAAATTCAAATCCACTTCCAAATTCTAATAGATCATCAAATGGATTACTTATATCTATTGCCTCTAAATAAGCATCTATGTCATCCTGACTTAAAATCCTTTTTGCTACATCTACAACCTTTATTGCATAATTAAATTCATTTATATCTTTTTCTTTAGCTTCTAAAATATCACTTTCTAATTGACTTTTAATTTTATTCGCTTTACCTGATAATTTATCAAGCATTGATGGTGTAAATTTTTCTAACTTTTCTATCGCTAATTTTTCATTATTTCCCTTTTCGCCTAAATTAGGATTAAAATATATTGTTGTATTTGCAAGACCAACCCAATCAGTAGGTGTATCTGATTCTTTATGAATTTCTTTAATCATATTTATACTATTTTCAAATAAATCAACATTTAATTTATTTTGCTCTATTTCATTTAATCTTTCCTGTTCTTTTCTCAATCTCTGTAATTCATTATTTCTTATATATGACTTTGATTTTGCTGTTCTATTATTTACGCTATAGCTTAACCCTGTTCCTGGAATTCCAACTGTACTTGTAATTCCAGTTCGAGAATTAAAGCTTGTTCTACATCCTTTAGTTCCAACACTAATCCCCATGCTTTTACTACCTAAATTCATCCTTATTCCTGGTGCTATTTTAAAAGATTTTTTCATTCTAAATCCCATACTATAAAATCCCCTCCGTCATCTTTTATAAATAATATTATACACCCATCTTCTGTAATAATCTGTTTTCATTTCCCTTAAATTCTATTTATTTTCATATATTCTTATTAAATTATATTCATTTTCTACGTGAATTTCTATACTTACTTTCCACACCTTTTTATAATTACTTTTGTATCTATCCATATTTATTCTATATAGCTTTTATCAATACAGTCACAATCCTTATAACATATATTATAATATAATTAAATCTTTGTTTATTATTACTATTATTTGTATGAACTTTTAAGTTCATTGCACCAAACTTTTTTGTACACACACTCTTTACTTTAAAGGTGTAGCAGTCACCATTTTTTAGTTCTATGATTTTTTTTCATTAGACTAATTTGTACCCCACTGATGACTTTTTTATCGGGTGTACTAGGGCGACAAAAATCCTTCTTCTAAAACTTCTCCAAATCCTTTCTTTCCTCATAAAAAGCCCCCCTATACTTATAAAAATAATTATTTCCCATTTTACATGCAAACCTATAGTCCCCAAAAACTTCTCCCACAAAAATCTTACTAATAGACTGTAAAAATAACACCTCTTCAACATAAAAGGTACATACTATAAAAAATATTACACCAAAACAAAATATAAATTCATCCATCAAAAAAACCTCCAAAATTTTATTTCTATCACCTAAGTATGCATAAAATATATTTTGGACAAAAAAGGGAAAATATTTTTTAAAATTCAAAAAATATTTTCCCTTCATCTTAATAATTAAA
This sequence comes from Clostridium sp., assembly GCF_051650885.1. Classification (GTDB taxonomy): domain Bacteria; phylum Bacillota; class Clostridia; order Clostridiales; family Clostridiaceae; genus Clostridium. Next base: position 6,144 of record NZ_JBOFRG010000180.1, on the reverse strand, counting down.
TTTTTAGTCTACTGATGAACTACATCTAAATTCATCCTTATATTCTACTTTTCCATTAGGATAATATTATATTCATTCACCACCTAATATTATAAATTCAATGGCCTATTTTACTCTCAAAACTATCCAACTTTTTTATTTTAAATATTTATCTAAATCTCTAATATCTTCAAAATCCAAAATATCCTCACTTATTTTTTCTATCACATCTATAGATGCTTCGTTGATTTTATCTACATAACAATTTGGCATATTATTAAATTTTTTATTCAAAAATTTAATAAGCATTTTTTTTTCACCTTTTTCTTCAGCATTCTCTAAATCACTTACTCTATCTGATATTGCCATTTTTCTTCTTAGATATATTTCTCTTTGCTCTTTATCCGCACTTAACTGCTCTAATTCTTCTTTTGCTTTTCTTATTTCTTCCATTTTCATTTCCAAAGCTTCCACCCTCTTACTTTCTGGATTTTTTATGAAAGAAATCCACGCTTCTAACATAGTACTCACTTCTTCTTCATTCTCTTTAAGCTTTGGTAACTCTATAAAATGAATCTCCTGAATATCTGTAAGTTCTTCACCAGTTACCATTTCTTTCAATCTATATCCATTATGATATCTATCATTTTTCAAGTAATTAAAACTTAAAAGATTAATACAAATAGTTCTTTTTAAACTATTATAATTCTGTCCTTCTTTTAAATCTTCTTCATACATTTTGCTCCAATAATATAAGCTTCTCTTAATCATATTATATTCATTCTTAACTTGGATTTCTATATTTATTTTTTCATTTTTATTTGTTGTCGCCTTAATATCAAGTCTACTATACTTATCTTCTATATGTTCCTTCCCTATATCTGTTCCTTGAATTTTAACCGATACTATTTTCTCTTCATTTTCCATAACTGCATTTAAGAATGATATTAATATTTCTGGCTTTTTTTCATTTCCAAAAATCTTTTTAAATACAAAATCAACCTCTGGTTTTAATAATCTTTCTTCCATTTTTTGCTCCTTATAAACTACATTTTTTCTTTTGTTTAAATTATTGCCTTTAATAGATTCTATTATAACATTTGTTCTTTAAAACTTTAAATGTAATTAAATCAATTCATAGTACAAACTAATAGTATTTACATTCCTTATAGTTAAGATAAAACTATAGTTCTAATATGGTAGATTATTGGAAAGAAACAATTTACATTCCTTATAGTTAAGATAAAACAGAGGGAAGAATAACAAAGATAGCCGTTGAAAGATGATTTACATTCCTTATAGTTAAGATAAAACTTTTCTTAAGGCTCTGGTGTTCCTTTATGTTCTATGATTTACATTCCTTATAGTTAAGATAAAACAGTATGAAGAAATGAATAAATTTCACGTTTTAGGAATATTTACATTCCTTATAGTTAAGATAAAACTATCCTGTAAGTTTTCATATCCTAGACATTTGCTTAAATTTACATTCCTTATAGTTAAGATAAAACTTTTACGTTCTTATCTGCTAATCCGATATTATTAATATTTACATTCCTTATAGTTAAGATAAAACGAAAAGCAGATGTTGAAGCAGGAGAAGAAGAAGAACCAATTTACATTCCTTATAGTTAAGATAAAACCATTCATGAAGCAAAAACTTAAACATAAAATTATTACATTTACATTCCTTATAGTTAAGATAAAACCTCCTTTTTGTTTCCCTGCTATACTAAAATCTTGACAATTTACATTCCTTATAGTTAAGATAAAACAAAAAGAAGATAGTAATGATATTTATAGTAGTTCGTAATTTACATTCCTTATAGTTAAGATAAAACTCACTAACGATTTAACTGTTGCTAAAGAAAAGAATAATTTACATTCCTTATAGTTAAGATAAAACCCATTTGATGTATTTACACTGTTGTCAGTAGTTGAAGATTTACATTCCTTATAGTTAAGATAAAACAAATGCACTTGAAAAGATAAAGTCTATTTTTAACGGATTTACATTCCTTATAGTTAAGATAAAACTGGTTTATCTATACCATACGTTGAAGATAATATAAACATTTACATTCCTTATAGTTAAGATAAAACGGGTGGGTAGAATGTAGTGTTTTAGCCATTTCTACGTTATTTACATTCCTTATAGTTAAGATAAAACTTAATTGTTGCTCAACATAGTTTGTAGAAGGGGATTTATTTACATTCCTTATAGTTAAGATAAAACGTTGCTTAAAAGTCATTTAGATGTTAATCACAGACTTATTTACATTCCTTATAGTTAAGATAAAACAGCGTTTATAAGAGAAGAGCCTTAAAACTGACATTTAATTTACATTCCTTATAGTTAAGATAAAACTTGATAGAGATGGGGTATATGTAGGAGATTATAGTAATTTACATTCCTTATAGTTAAGATAAAACTTTAGGTTCGTATATTATAGGTCTTTTATTAAGGCTCATTTACATTCCTTATAGTTAAGATAAAACTAATGATACTTTAAAAGAAAGTCTTTTGGTATTCTTATTTACATTCCTTATAGTTAAGATAAAACCCCGAAAAAAAGTATACTTTTTTCACCATTTTAAGCCATTTATAGATACTTTTTTTCTTCTTTTTATATTCTTCTTGCAGTAGACCTTCAATTCAATTTATATCCTATTACTAATATATCTTCTTAGCCTTTATTTTTCAATACTTCAATGACTTTTGATATTTTTTCGATCTACTGCATTTTTATTAATTCTATATGTTTTCTTCTCAGTTTTTATGATTTTCTATCATTTTTTCCATTTCTTCTATGACTTTCAATCTTAATTCTTCTGGCTTTCTTATTTTTGCAAATTGTCTCATTGTTAATATCCATGATAATATTGAATGCTCCCCCTTCATTTGTGCTTTAAAAAGAATTTTCCCATTTTCAAGTTCTGTTATTTCTTGATTATCTACCCAAATTCTTTCTCTAATTGAGTTTGACATTGGTGGACTTATTTCTATTTCCAAATCATATTCTGTTACATCATATATTCCAAAGCCTTTTTCTTTTTTCTTTTTTATATCTTCTTCTATTTCTATTTCTTTCTGAAATTTTTTACTTGTGACTATACATGATTTTATTCTTATAAATTTAAAATATCTTATTTCTTTTTTCTGACAGCAGTATGCTACAAGATAATTTTCTCCTCTGTAAGAAAAATATTCATAAGGCCTCACATGTCTCTCACTAGCCTCATTATTATTGTTTAAATATTCTATTATTAATTCAACTTTTTCAAATGTTCCTTTATAAATTTTAAATTCTATTTCCTCATTGTATACTTCCTTATTTCTCTTTGAGTATGGAATTATATCTCCACTTGAAAAATTGTCTGAATTTAGTATTGAAAAGTTTATTTTATCAATTACTTTTTTAAACTTTTCATTGTCATCTTCTGAATATTCTAACTTATCAATTAAGATTCTTAAATCTACTACTTCTCTTTCAGTAAGAACTGATTTAAATGGAAAATATGTATCCCTAAGTTTATATCCCCCATATCTTCCTTTTACCGTTTCTATATCAAAACATTCATCTAATGCTTCTTTATATGCTGAAACTTCTTTTACATTAACTCCTAAGTTTTCTGCAATTTGGACTCTTGAAATTAATTTATTTGATTTTAGCATAAGTAACATTTTTATAGTATTATTTAGTTTTCCCATTAAATGTACCTATCCTCTATACTGCGCTTTCTATTTTTTTCTCTTATAAATCCAAGTTCTGTATAATTACAATCAACTACTGGTATTGATTCAAATTTGCTTAATTCTATTTCATCCATTTTTAAATCTTGTCCTAAAGACTTTTGATCTGCTTGACTAATTGATAATGTGAATTTCTTTATTTCGTCTAAAATCAAAACTTTTCTTATTTTCATCTCTTTAATAATTTTACTTCTTTTTTCTTCCTCTAATTTTTCATTATAAATATTATTCATTCTTTCTTTTATAGCTTCTAATTCTTCTCTTTTTTCTTCAATTTCTTTTTTATTTTCCTTATATACCTTATAAGGCATTATTGTGAATGATACTATATTTCTAAATTTAACATCTGATTTCTTAAATTCATATGGTTGAATCGCTTCTATTATCTCCATAAACTCTTCATAATCTTTATAATATTTGCTCTTTTTAATATTTTCTGTAGTTAATGTTTTATTTATTATCTCTATTTTTTCTTTCTCTGATAAAATACCATTAACATTTTTAATTGCCTTTTTAGATAAATCATAAATATGTCTATCTATAAATCCTCTAGTTCCATCTTTATTTGTTAAAATTCCTTCATCTACTTCTAAGAATACATAACAATTCTTTTCCTTAGCACTTTTTTCGCCTTTTCTGTTGCCTCTTCCAAGTCTTTGAAATAATCCATTTATATCTGAAAGCTCTGTGTATAAGTAATCAAAGTCTATATCCAAGCTTGCTTCTACTATTTGAGTTGATATCCAAATTTCTGACCCTTTATTTTTTGTTTCACCAAACTTTAATATCTCCTCTTCTTTTTTTGCTCTATCTTCTTTAGTAAATTTACTATGGAAGATTTTCAATTTCTCTTTTTCTACTCCAAGTTCTTCTAGCTCCCTATAAATTTCTTGTGCTTTTTTTATCGTATTACAGACTACTAATATTTTATTGCTTACTTTTTTATCTTCATTTTCATTGAATTTCTCAAAAATTTTCTTACTATCTATCTTTGATTCATAAGTCTCTATATTATGTCTTTCCATATCATTTATAAAAGTTCCTTCTTTAAACTTATATCCGCCTTCTGATAATAAATCTTTTATAAATGGTGCTAAGGTTGCTGTAAGAATAGCTACTTTTCCGCCAACATTTATAATTCGCTTTATTCCATAAATAAGATATGCTAAAAGATCTGCTCCATACATTTGTATTTCATCTATAACTATTTTTGAATATGATAATGTTGCAAGTTTCATTTCATAGCCTTGACATTTAAATACAAAATCAAAAATTTGGTCAAGAGTTGCCACATTAAGGGGAATTGATAGTTGTTTACTAACTCTATGATATTCTAAGACATCTCTTTCAGCATCACTATGATTTGTATAATATGATAATGAATCTGAATGTAATAATGCAGCTCTCTCTTCTATATTCTCAGTAACAATTCCAGTTTGAATTCTATTATAAATAGCATTAATTGCAGTTTTTAATGGAAGTATAAAAAAGCCTTTATTATTCCCAATCCATAAAAGTCCTGCCTCTGTTTTCCCCATTCCAGTTTGAGCTACTGCCATTACATTTTCATCTCTATTTTCAATACAAAATTCTTGAAGCTCATTCCAACTCGATTCTTTATTCTTTTCTTTCCATGAATTTAAAAGACCTTCTAAATTCTCTTCTAAAAATTTATTTTCATATTCTATAATAGTTCCACCACTTGCACTAAAATCGCATTTATTAACTAACCCTTTAATAAGTATTGCCTTATCATCTTTCATTATATCTCTTATTCTATTGATATTTCTTCTTGTTACCCTATATACATCCCCATTAAAATCATTTAGTAGGTCCTGTATTAGTTTTTTAGATTTATCATTGGTTATTTCCTCAAATACATCACAATAATAATGATGGTAGACTACTGCAAAACATACTCTAAAATAATCTTCTATTGAATCAAATCTTTTTTCATTAATAAAATAAAGGGATAGCACATTATGCGCTATCTCTTTATCTGTATCAAATTTTGTTCCATTTATAATTCTTTTTTGAAACTCCCTATTAGCTTTTCCATAATCATGATACTCACAAGCTAATTTGACTATTTCAAATAAATCCTCTTTAACGTATGAAAGATTCGATAAATATTCTAGATTATTAATTAAATCATCAGTATGCTCTCTAATACTTTTATTAGGTTTCGCTTTGTAATGTTTTAAATCTATCATTTTATCAGCTCCTAAACAAAATTAACTATATATTTTTTCTTCTCTTCTATATCAAAAAATAAATTTTTTTCTACTTTCTCAGTTTCTCCAGCCTTATATTCTGATATATATAAAACCTTTTCTTTATTAAATACTCTTTTTTTATTTACTATTTCATAATTCTTATTTAAACGATACTTTGTCCCACTATAACTTTTT
>NZ_JBOFRG010000179.1:0-15615 GCF_051650885.1 Clostridium sp. | reverse complement strand
TTAAAAATAGTTGTGAGGCTTTAGAAAGATATGAAAATTAAAGTTTTAGATGTATCTGAGGTTAATAATTATATAAAGAAAATCACTGAAAATGATTTTATATTAAATAATCTCTCTGTAAAAGGAGAGATTTCTAATTTAAAATACCATACTAGCGGGCATGTATACTTTTCACTGAAAGATGATTATTCAAAAATAAATTGTGTAATGTTTAAATCGGATGCATTAAGGGTATCCTTTAAATTAAAAGAAGGTATGGCTGTAGTAATTAGAGGTAGAGTTTCAGTGTATCCACAAACGGGAAGTTTACAATTATATTGTTATGAAATTGAGGAAGTTGGAATTGGAGATTTACACGTAAAGTTTGAAAAGCTTAAAAATAAATTGCTAAATGAAGGATTATTTGATGAAGAAAACAAAAAAACTTTAAAAGCCAATTCTCAAAGAATAGGTGTAGTAACAGCAGAAACCGGAGCAGCTATAAGAGACATAATAAATGTTACTAAACGAAGAAATACAAAAGTAGATTTAATTTTATATCCTGCTAAGGTACAAGGAAAAGATGGCTATAAAACTATAATTGATGGGATTAAATATTTCAATAAAAAAGAAAATGTAGATGTTATAATAATAGGAAGAGGTGGAGGATCTTTAGAGGAATTATGGAATTTCAATGAAGAAGAGCTAGCCTATGAAATATTTAAATCTAAATTACCAATAATATCAGCTGTAGGACATGAAGTAGACTATACAATATCAGATTTTGTAGCAGATGTTAGAGCAGCCACACCATCACAAGCAGCAGAAATTGCAGTAACATCAGAAGTTTTAATTCATAATGAATTAAAAGCTATAAGTTCTTTACTAAATAAAAAAGTAGAGGGTATAATAAAAAAAGAGAAAAGTGATTTAGATAATAAATTTAAAATACTAAAATTAAATTCACCAGAAATAAAAATAATAAATTCATTTAAAGATATTGAAGAGTTAGAAAACAAACTAAAAAATTCTATTATAAGTGTTTTAGAAAAAGAAAAAAGAAATGTTTTAGAATATAGTAATCTTTTAAATGCACATAATCCATTAAATATATTAAATAAAGGATATTCTATAATTAAAAATAAAGATGGAATAATTAAAAGCAAAAATGACTTGACTGAAAACAATGAAATAGAGATATATTTAAGTGATGGAAAAATAAAGGGTGAGTTATATATTAGTGGAGGTGAAGGTAATGGCTAAAAAAGTTAGTTATGAAGAAATGATTGAAGAGTTAAATGGTATATTAGAAAATTTAGAAAGCAATACATGCAGCTTAGAAGATTCTATGAAGCAGTATGAAACTGGGGTTAAATTAATAAATAAGATATATAAAACCTTAAATCAATACGAGGGAAAAATTACGGTTGTAAAAGATAATAAAGAAGTGGAGTTTGAATAAGATGAGAATAAATGATTATAAGGTAGTCATAGATGAATATTTAAATAATTACTTTAAGGATAAAGACGGTTTTAACAAATTAATTTATGAAGCAGAAGCCTATAGTTTAAATATTGGTGGAAAAAGAGTAAGACCAATCTTGACGTTATTAATAGCTTCATCATATGGAAAAGATTATTCAAAGGTTTTAGATTTGGCTTGTGCAATTGAGATGATTCATACATATTCATTAATACATGATGATTTACCATGTATGGATGATGATGATTTAAGAAGAGGAATGAAAACAAATCATAAAGTGTTTGGAGAAAATATAGCAGTCCTTGCAGGAGATGCACTTTTAAATGAAGCTATGATTATAATGATGAGAGAAGGAATTGAAAAAGGAGATGAATTCTTAAAAGCAGGATATGAAATAGCTAAAGCGTCAGGAGCAAATGGTATGATTGCAGGGCAAATTGTAGATATAATAAGTGAGGGCAAGAAAATATCTCTTGAGGAACTTAAGTATATGCATGCGAATAAAACAGGTGCACTTATAAAAGCTGCAATTTTAGCAGGAGCAATAGTTGGAGAAGCATCAGCAGAAGATATTAAAAAATGGGGAAAATTTGGTGAAACATTAGGGTTAGCGTTCCAAATAAAAGATGATGTATTAGATGTTATAGGAAATGAAGAAGTTTTAGGTAAAAAAATTCATGCAGATGAAGAAAAAAATAAAACTAATTATATTACTGAATATGGATTAGATGAGTGCATTGAAATGTGTAAAGAGTTAACGGAACAATGCATTGAAATATTAAGTAGTTTAAAAAATACAGAACTTTTAAAAGAATTAACTATAAATCTTTTAAAAAGAGAAAATTAGAGGTTGAATAAAGTTATGGAAATTTTAGAGAGAATAAAGTCTCCGAAAGATATAAATAAATTAAATAATAAAGAGTTATACTTATTAAGCAATGAAATAAGAGAATTCTTAATTACATCTGTGTCAAAAACAGGAGGACATTTAGCATCTAACTTAGGGATTGTAGAACTTACAGTAAGTCTTTTTAGTGAGTTTGACTTCAATAAAGATAAGATTGTTTGGGATGTAGGACACCAAAGTTATGTGCATAAAATTCTTACAGGTAGAAAAGAAAAGTTTGATGTATTAAGAAAACATAATGGAATGAGTGGATTTCCAAAAAGAAATGAAAGTAATTATGATTTCTTTGATACAGGTCATAGTAGTACATCATTATCAGCTGCACTTGGAATGGCTAGAGCAAGAGATTTGAAAAAAGATGATAGCCATATAATTGCTGTTATTGGTGATGGGGCATTGACGGGCGGAATGGCACTAGAGGCTTTAAATGATGTAGGATTTAATAAAACAAATATGATAATTATTTTAAATGATAATCAAATGTCTATTTCAACAAATGTTGGTGGACTTTCATCATATTTAAATAAAATGCGTATGAAGCCGAAATACAATATGATAAAAAAAGAAGTTAAGACAAAATTAAGTGGTACAGAAATTGGAGAAAATTTAGCATTAAAAATAACAAGAGTAAAAGATAGTATAAAACAATTAGTAGTACCTTCAATGTTATTTGAAGATATGGGAATAAAATATCTAGGCCCCATTGACGGACACGATATAGTGAAGTTAAGAGAGGTTGTAGATAATGCAAAAATGATGACAGGCCCTGTAATTATACATACAATTACAACTAAAGGAAAAGGATATGGACTTGCAGAGAAGAGTCCATGTAAATACCATGGGATTTCTCCCTTTGACAAAAAGAGTGGAGAAGTAGTTGGGGCAAAAGGAAAAGAAAATTATTCTGAGACATTTGGAAAAGCACTTGTAGAAATTGCTGAAAAAGACGAAAGTGTTGTAGCCATAACAGCCGCAATGCCAGATGGAACAGGTTTAAATAGGTTTAGAAAGAAGTTTGAAAATAGATTTTTTGATGTAGGAATAGCAGAACAACATGCAACTACTATGGCGGCAGGAATGGCATGTTCAGGATTAAAACCTGTATTTGCAGTATATTCGACATTTTTACAAAGAGGATTTGATCAAGTATTACACGATGTTTGTATTCAGAATTTACCAGTAGTTTTCGCCATAGATAGAGCAGGAATTGTTGGCGAAGATGGAGAAACACATCAAGGGATTTTTGATATTTCATACTTATCGATGATACCAAATATGACTATAATTGCGCCAAAATGCTTAGAAGAAGTAAAGCCATTATTAAATTGGGCTATAGAAAAAGGTGGTCCAGTAGCTATAAGATATCCAAGAGGTGGAGATATTATTGAAAATATGAAACCGATTGAAGATGTAATATTAGGTAAGTGGGAAGTTTTAGGTGATTTAGAAAGCGAAATTTCAATTATAGCGACAGGTAAAATGGTATCTCATGGAATATTAGCAAAGAAATTATTAGATGAGATGGGAATTAGAGTTAACTTAATCAATGCAACATTTATAAAACCGTTAGATAGTATGCTATTGAAAAAACTTTCGAAAACACAAACTGTAATAATATCTATCGAAGATAATATAGTTGCTGGAGGATTAGGTTCAAATATAAACTTAAAATTAAATGAGTATGGATTCAATGGGAAGTTTGAAGCTATAGGATATAATGATAAATTTATAGAGCAAGGAAATGTAAACATATTGTACAAAGAAGAAGGATTAGATGCAGAAGGAATAAAAACTAAAGTTTTAGAACTTCTGAAATAGAGGAGAAAAAGATGGCAGAAAAAAAAGAAAGATTGGATATTATATTAGTTAATAGAGGTATAATTGAATCAAGAGAAAAAGCTAAGACTAGTATAATGGCAGGATTAATATTTGTAGATGGCCAAAGAATAGATAAAGCAGGAATGAAGGTAGCAGTAGATGCTAACATAGAATTCAAGGGGCAAAAGTTAAAGTATGTTAGTAGAGGTGGATTAAAGCTTGAAAAAGCACTTAAAAATTTTCCACTAACATTAAATGAAAAAGTATGTATGGATATAGGAGCATCAACAGGTGGATTTACAGATTGTATGCTTCAAAATGGAGCGAAAAAAGTATTTGCTGTAGATGTAGGTTACGGACAATTTGCATGGAAACTTAGAACGGATGAAAGAGTAGTATGTATGGAAAGAACTAATATAAGGTATGTAACTACTGACGATATTGGAGAAAAGTTAGATTTTGCATCTATTGATGTATCATTTATATCATTAAAAACTATAATGCCAGCAACAATAGATTTATTAAAAGAAGATGGTGAAGTAGTAGCACTTATTAAACCACAGTTTGAGGCAGGCAGAGGGAAAGTTGGGAAAAAAGGAGTTGTAAGAGAAGAGTCTACTCATATAGAAGTAGTTGAAGGTATTATAAATTTCTTAAAAGAAAAGGAGCTTAATATATTAGGATTAAGTTATTCACCAATAAAAGGACCAGAAGGAAATATAGAGTATTTAGTATATTTCACGAAAGATAAGGAAAAGGAAAGTAACTTTAAAGATGAGGATATTTTAGAAGTAGTTAAGTTATCTCATAGCGAAATTTAAAGGAGATTAAAATGAAAATAATAGGCATTGCAATTAACCGAAATAAAGATGAAAATGGAAAAATACTAAAAGAGGTAGAAGAAAAGTTCATAACGGCATTTGAAGAAAGTAAAATTATAATATTAGATAGTTATGAAATAAAAAACATTGAAAGATTAAATTTAGATATACTTGTTGTATTAGGTGGAGATGGAACTCTTTTAGGAATAGCTAGAGAGGTATCGTATTATTGTAGTGTTCCTATTATTGGAATAAATATAGGGAATTTAGGATTTTTAAGTTCCACTGAATTAGAAAATTTAGATGTTAATATTGAAAAGTTAAAAAGGAATGAATATTTAATAGAGAATAGAATGATGCTACAAGGCTTTGTAACAGGGTTAGAAAATGAGCAGATAAGAGCTTTAAATGATATTGTATTAGCAAAAGGAACATTATCTAGAATGGCAAAATTCAATATTTATGTAGACGGAAAATTTTATGCATCATTTAAAGGTGATGGGTTAATTGTAAGTACACCAACAGGTTCGACAGCATATTCCTTTTCTGCTGGAGGGCCATTTATATACCCTGATTTAAACGTAATAATATTAACACCTATTTGTCCACATACAAAGAGTATGCAAACAATGGTTTTAAATGGAGATATGATGATAGAAGTAGACATTTGCTCACATGAAGAAGTTTACTTAACAACAGATGGTCAAAAGGTTTATAAAATGGAAAATAAGTCAATAATAAAAATAGAACGAGCTGAAAAATTTGCAAAATTTATTCAATTTGATGATTATGATTATTTTAAGGTGTTAAGAAAGAAAATATTAAATTATTAAGAAATGAGATGGTGATAAATTTGAAGTCAAGAAGACACGAGAAGATATTAGATATTATAAGTGAAAAAGATATTGAAACTCAAGAAGAATTAGCGGAAGCTTTAAGACTAGCAGGATTTGATGTTACTCAAGCAACTGTATCAAGAGACATTAAAAATTTAAGATTAATAAAAATGCAATCTATAAATGGTAATTATAAATATGCAGAACCTAAATCAGACAATAATAAGTTGTCAGATAAACTTGCTAATATATTAACAAATGCTGTTATAAGTGTTGAAAACATAGATAAAATGGTTGTTGTAAAAACATTTACTGGTGGAGCATCAGCAGCAGCAGAGGCAATAGATAGCTTAGAGTTTGAAAATATTGCAGGAACAGTAGCAGGTGATAATACTATATTTATACTAGTTAGAACTATTGAAGGGGCCGAGCTTATAGTTAATAGTATAAAAGAAAGGATAAATTAATAGGAGAGTTTATATATGCTTATACAATTAACTATACAAAATTTTGCACTTATAGAACACATATCCTTTGATTTAGGAGAAGGATTTAATATACTGTCTGGAGAAACAGGCGCTGGTAAATCAATTTTAATTGATGCAATAGATTATGTCTTAGGTGGGAAGTTTTCTAAGGACTTAATAAGAACAGGAGAAAATAAAACTTCTGTAGAGGCAGTATTTGAAATAGATAATGAAAATATAAAAACTATATTAAGAGAATTGGAAATAGAAATAGATGATGTCTTAATAATAAGGCGTGAAAGTTTACTTACAGGAAAAAGTATAATCAAAGTAAATGGAAAAACAATAATAGTAAATCATTTGAAAAAAATAAGAGAAAAAATATTAGATATTCATGGGCAACATCAAAATCAGCATTTACTACAAAAAGAGGCACATGGAGTTTATTTAGATAACTTTATAGGGGAAGAGATAAAAGGGGACTTACAAATATTTTCTGAACTTAGAGAAGAACTATATAAGGTTAAAACAAAAATATTAGATTTACAAGGTAATATTAATGGAGAAAAATTAATAGATTATATAAAATTTCAATTAGAAGATATTGAAAAAGGAAAGCTAAGAATTGGAGAAGAAGAGGAATTAAAAGAGACATTTAATTCCCTATCGAATGCAGAAAAAATAAATACAGCACTAAATGTAGGATGTAATGTATTAAGTAATAATGAGATGGCAGTATTAGAAGGGCTATCTAAGGTTATAGGTGAGCTTGTATCAATTGAAGAATATGTATCATGGATAAAAGAGAAAAGAGTTATAATAGAAGAGGCATATTATAATCTAGAAGAGATTAATAGAGAGCTTAGAGATTGTGCAGACAATATTCAATATGATGAAGAAGAACTTGCAAAAATAAATGAGCGATTATATATAATAAATAGCTATAAAAAGAAGTATGGTGGAACTGTAGAAGGTGCATTAGAAAAGTATGAGGATTTAAAAAATAAATACGAAGAACTCTTAAATGCAGAAGAGATAATAAAGGAATTAGAAGAAAAAGAAAAAGAAATTTTAAGTAAAATGAAAGTAGTTGGTGATAGACTACATAAAAAAAGGGTAGAAAGAAAAGTAGAATTAGAAGAAAAGATATTAAAAGAATTGTCTTATGTAGGTCTTGAAAAATCTACTATGGAAATTAGAGTAGAGCAGTTAGAGCGATATAATGAAAGAGGATTCGATGATATAACTTTTGCCATATCTACAAATCCAGGAGAACCGGTAAAATCTTTGGAAAAGGTATTGTCAGGAGGAGAACTTTCAAGAATTATGTTAGCACTAAAATGTGTATTTGCTGATAAAGACGATATACCTACTTTAATTTTTGATGAAATAGATACTGGAATAAGTGGTATTGTTGGACAAAGAGTTGGAGAAAAAATGTACCAAGTATCTAAAAATCACCAAGTCTTATGTATTACACACTTACCACAAATAGCAATCTTATCTGATAAGCATTATTTTGTTTCAAAAGGTGTCGTGAATGGAAAAACATATACTAAAATAAAGACATTGGATGAAAAAGAAAAAATTAAGCAGGTTGCAAGTATGCTAGGTGGAGACGGTTTAAGTGAAAAAACTATAGACAATGTAAAAGAGATGCTTAAAAATGCAAATTTAAAAAAAGAAAAAATAAAATCATTATAGATACATAAAGAATGTTATTATGGAGAAAATAAAACTGTGAAAATTTCATAGTTTTATTTTTTTATGTAAAAATCGCCAAACTATGAAAAAAGTTATTAGAATAATAAATGACGTTAGGGACAAACTAAGAGTGAAAAGTAAAGGAGGATTAAGGTATGAAGAATAGAATAGTTAAAAGTATAGGTGTTATTTTTATTGGTATAGCCTTAATGATGATTTTAAGCATGTTTACTCTGAAAAATATCCCACGTGAAATTTATACTAGTAACGAAGATATAGATAGTATATCTGTATTCAAGCAAAATAATCCTTTAAATACAGTAAATTATGATGGAAAAAATATAAACATAAAGTTTATGGGGATTTTTCCATTAAAGACAGTAGAAGTACACAAAGTAAAAGATTTAGAAGTTTACCCAGGTGGAGATAGTATAGGAATAAAACTTTCATCAAAAGGTGTTTTAGTAGTTGGATTTTCAGAAATTATTAAAGGGGATGAAAAAATAGAAAGTCCAGCAAAAAAATTTGGTATAAATATAGGTGATTCTATATTAGAAATTAATGATCAAAAAATACAAAAATCAAAAGATGTAAGCAAGTGTATAGAAAATTCAAAATCAGGAGAAATAAAAGTATTATTAGAAAGAAATGGCGAACTTATAGAAAAAAATGTTAAGGGAATTAAAGAAGGAGAAAAATATAAAATCGGTCTATGGATAAGAGAATCAGCATCAGGAATAGGGACAATGACGTTTTATGACAAAAAGACAAATAAATTTGGAGCATTAGGACATCCAATAACTGATAGTGATACAAATGAAATTTTTAAATGCAAGAAAGGTGAATTATTAGAAGCTTCAATTATAAGCTTAAGAAAAGGAGAAAGAGGAAATCCTGGGGAACTTAAAGGGATTTTTATGGATGAAGATAATCCAGTAGGGTTAGTAGAAAAAAATACTGCTTGTGGAATTTTTGGTGAAGGTCAAATGAAAGATAAAGAAAAAATTTCAAAGCCTATGAAGGTAGGATTTAGAGACGAAGTTAAAGAAGGCAAAGCAACAATACTTACTACCCTTGCAGGAAATGAACCAAAAGAATACGAAATAGAAATAGTCAAAAAATTAGAGCAAGATATTCCAGGACCTAAAAGTATGGTTATAAAGGTTACAGATCCAGAATTATTAAAAGAAACAGGCGGAATTGTTCAGGGAATGAGTGGGAGTCCAATAATTCAAAATGGGAAAATTGTTGGTGCAGTTACTCATGTATTAATCAATAAGCCAGATACAGGGTATGGTATATATATAGATTGGATGCTAAAGGATGCAGGAGTTATAGAATAAAAAATATAATGGTAGCTTAATAATTGTCTAAGCTACCATTATATTTTTTTAATTTAAGGTTTAAGGGAGAGTAATAGTGAAAAATGAAAAAAAAAATAAAATAATATTAAAAAGTATAGACTAAACTTAAAAAATAAGTTATAATTTACAAAAAGTGGAATTTATTTTGTAATTAATTTATAAATATTATTTAGAAAATATAAATGAAAAACTTAGTATGTAAAAATCTAAAGATTTCAAAAAGAAGGAAATTTATAGGTAATGTCGAATTAGTAAAATTATAGATAAAAACTATTATATTGATAAGTTCCAATATGAATAAAAGGGGGATAAAAATGGAAGATTCAAGAATTTCTGTAGTAATTGCAGATGATAACAAAGAATTTTGTAGTATATTAAAGGATTATCTTTTAAATCAAAAGGATATTGTAGTAACAGGTATAGCAAAGGATGGGTTAGAGGCATTAGAACTAATAGAAAGTAAAAGACCAGATTTAGTAGTTTTAGATATTATAATGCCACATTTAGATGGATTAGGTGTTTTAGAGAAGTTAGCAACATTAAATATGAGACAAAATGAATTGCCAAGAGTAATAGTGCTTTCAGCAGTAGGACAAGATAAAATAACACAAAAGGCAATAACATTAGGTGCAGATTATTATGTGGTTAAACCATTTGATATGGATATATTCACAAAGAGAATAAGAGAAATGTTTAATAGTAATGCAGCAGAAGAAGTTCAAAGAAATGCATTTACATTAAAAAATAATGAAATAGGTTCAGTATCTAAGTTAAATGAAGCTCCTATGGATTTAGAAGCAGAAATAACAAGCATAATACATGAGATAGGTGTTCCAGCACATATTAAAGGATATATGTATTTAAGAGAAGCAATAACAATGGTAGTAAATGATATGGAACTTTTATCAGCAGTAACAAAGGAGTTATATCCATCAATTGCTAAAAAGTATAATACAACTGCTAGTAGAGTTGAAAGAGCAATAAGACATGCTATTGAAGTTGCATGGGGTAGAGGACAAGTTGATGCAATAAATAGACTATTTGGATATACTATTCAAAATTCAAAAGGAAAACCAACTAATAGTGAATTTATTGCAATTATAGCTGATAAATTAAGACTTAAAAATAAAGTGAGCTAAAGTAGGATAAGGCGTTGAAAATAGAGGGATTGAATGAGTAGTAAAAAATTTACAAAAAGCGATTCTGATGGCAACAAATATATAAATAGACCAACAAATATAAAATATATAACGTATGACACCAAAAATCAGTAAAACTGATTGGAGGTGTTTTTTTTATGCCTAAAATTTCAAAAAAAATATTAAGTTTTGAAGATGCAATAAATGATTTTATGATTTATTGCACTAATAAAGATTTAACAAAAAAAACAATGAGATCTTACGAAAGTACTTTGAAACTCTTTGCTAAATATATGGAAGATGATAAAAATATTTATTCACCACTTAAAGTTAAGACTAAGGATGTGAAGGAATATATCGAATTTACTAAGGATAAAGGTAAGTATTCTTATGTTGGAGATGTTGAAAGTATTAAAAGTAATAATCCAAGTGCTAGAGGAGATTTTGGTAAACCAGTATCAATGTGGACTGTGAATAATTATTTAAGAAATATAAAGGTATTTTTTAATTGGTTGAGTGAAGGAGAAGTGATAAAAGAAAATCCAACAATACAATTACGACAATACAAACATAGTAGAAAACCAAAAGCAGAAATTTCAGATTTTGAATTTAATCGTCTTATAAAATCATTGGATTTAAGTAAATTTACCGAATATAGAGATTACGTAATACTTCAATTATTAATGGATACTGGGATGAGGATTGGAGAAACATTAAGTTTAAATACCGAAGATATTTTAATTGATAAAAAAGCAATTTTTATATTAGCTGATATAGCAAAAGGTAGAAAAGATAGATATGTATTTTTTAGCACCATTATGCAAGGAATATTAAGAAAATGGTTAGATTATAAAGAACGATATTATGATACAGAATATTTATTTATATCAAGCCGAGGAAATAAGTTTAATTTAATGAATTTTGAAAAAAATCTAAAACAATATTGTAAAAAAGCAAAGTTAGATAAAAACATAACTTGCCATCAAATTAGAAATAATTTTTCAAAAAGATTTTTACTTAATGGTGGAGATATATTTATACTTTCAAAAATTTTAGGACATAGCAGTATAACAGTAACAGAACAAGCTTATTTAGATTTAACAACAACAGATATTAGAAAGAATTACTATAAATTTTCTCCTTTAGAGAATATGAAAAGATAAAAAACTAAATACAAAAGATAAAGCCAAAAGGTCAATCAGTCGTTTTATGTGAAGAGCATATTAATTATTACACTAGAATCTATAATCAAGGTCAATCAGTCTAATAAGCCACTAGAACCTTTAGGACAAGTTGTTATTAAGCAAGTTAACCAACTATAAAAAAACTTGGTTTGGTGTAGCCTAGAGCTAATAAATGCACTCGGCAATATAGCTATTACACTTGTAGCTATATAAACGTAAGTCTTATTTAAACTTATCTAAAGATGTTATCCTAAGTTCATTTAATTAAGTGAATATGGAAGAGTGATACGGAGTGAGGATAATCCCAGATATTACGAGCTAATCATTGTAAAAAATACTAGCTGGTTCTATTAACAAAGGATAAATAGTGAAGTTATAGAAATATAAGAGAGGTTGGGGGATTATAGACCTCTTAGTAGCTATTAGGTTAGGTGAAATATTAACCTACTAAAGTGTTGTCAAATGAAGCGACCTAAACGATATACAGATTAACTTATCATAGGGACAAGCAGATTAGACATAGTTATTTTCTCAATTTTGATAGGATAACTATGTCTTTTTTCGCTCACACACTCAACCAGATTAACAATACAATAATTAAATTACAATACTTAATTACAAAAATATATACATTGAAAATTAAGGTGATAAAGTATTAAAGAAAGAAGGAAAATAAAATGGCTAAAGGTGGAATAGGAATAAATACTGGAACAATAATATATACAAGGAGGAATACAAGAAAAAAAGATTGTAAGAATTGTAGTAAATATAGAAATAGGATATGTAAAGAATTTAAAATAGATATTTATGATACAACTAGTGCAGAAGTATGTGATAAATTTAGAAAAAGAGCAACTAAGAAATACAAGTCAAAGAAAAAATAAGATAGGAAAAATTGTCCTACCTAAACATTAGGATGTCCTAGATCTAGACACCCAAGATTTTATATTAATCACTAATACATTATAAAAATTAAAAGTTTGGGTTTTACAAGTGTAGTCACAACTACTGTTGTAATAATGAGGTATTTGGAGAAATAAGAACATTACAAATTGAGGGTAAACCTTATTTTGTAGGTAAAGATGTTGCAGAAAAATTAGGATATAGTAATCCAACTAAGGCAGTATCAACACATTGCAAAGGGGTGTCCAAAATGGGAATACCTTCAACGGGTGGTATTCAACAAATGTCAGTAATTCCAGAAAGTGATTTATATAGATTAATAATAAAATCTAAATTACCAGAAGCAGAAAAATTTGAAGCTTGGGTTATGGAGGAAGTATTACCTACAGCTAATATTGTAAAAATGATGATATTTCTAAAGGTACAAATTGCACTTTTAAACTTAGAAATTCGGATGTCCTAGATATAGACATCCGAAAATTGAACAATGCTGGAGAAAAATTTCTTAAAGTATAGGTAAATAGGAGCTAAACACGTCCATGTATATAAAAGTATCTACACAACACCTAAAAATTTAAAAGGTAAATGTATAAAAAATATATACACTATATTGGGTGCAATAAGAAGAATAATATAACAAGAAGAATAAGTATTTAAAACGCGTGCGTTTTCAGCTCCCAGAATAATTTTGATGTATGTGGGTTGAGGGTTGTGGAAATAATAAATATGTAGCTATCTATAAAGCCATAGAATCAATTCTAAGAGGTTTTGAGTTGGAGCAATATAAATCTCTAAAAGTGATTTGGATAGTTCATAGAAGCTTGTCATAGCTGTTGGAGGTATAGGTATGAGTAATATAAATAATGAAAGAAAAAGGTATGAACAATTTCTCTTCAATAAGATAAATTATATTTTATATTTAAAAAGAAATAAGCTAGAAGATACAGTAGAAAGTAAAAAAATATATGATGAATCAGATGAATATAAGAATATAAAAGAAATATTTGATCAGATATATGGAGAATAGTAGAAGGAGTTAGATAGGTAAAATTATCTAACTCCTTTTTATTTACACTAATATTAATTGATTTAAAGCTAATCCTTTTTATAGGTGATTAGATCCTCCAAATTACAATCGAAGAATTTGCATAGAATATCTAAATGTTCTTTAGTTATTTTATCGCAAGTATTGTTGTAATATCTATTAATACTATTTTTACCTATACCAGTTATAGTGGATAAATCTTTTTGATTAAGTCGTTTTTCAGCCATTAAAATATGTAATTTAAATTCTATCATTTTCACCAATCCTTTCATTATAAATATAACATAGAAATACTTCTAGTACCATTAAATAAAAAAAAATACCTTTAAAAGGTATTGACAATACCGTTAAACGGGATTACTATATAAGTATAGTAAGAAATCAAAAAAAGGTGGTAATTGAATATGGCTAAAATAATAAACTTAAATGAAAAAAGAGAATTTACTGATGAACAATTTGTGAATTTCATGACAACAAGAGATAATTTTATAAATTATGGAATTTGGTTGGGCAAAAATGGATTTAAAGATACCATTATGAACTATGAAAAATACTTGGATTCAGAAGAATATTTAATGATGTTTAGTTAATGAAATTCAATTTACTTGACATTGTAACATTTTAAAGTTTTGTAAATTAATAGAAAAAGTTACTTTGTCAAGTGAAAATTATATTAAATATATGATAGAATTAAATAAATATTAAAAATAAATTGACAAAAGGAGAAGATACAAATGAAAAAAATGACAAAAAAAGAAGTGATGAAAGAAAATGGTGTTTACATCAGAAGCTATGAGGGGAAGGATTTAATTCAAATAGATGGAAAAGATATAAAGTTAAAAAAATATGATTTCAATTTAAATTACAGTTTAGAAATAGAAAAACTAGAGAATAAAATATTACATAATATTAAGGAAAATAGATGCAGTACAAATGCTTTAATCAATGTGAGTTTTAAATATGGAATAGCTAAGACTGATGATAAAGAAGGAATGAGTACAAAGCAAATAAGAGAAGCACTATATAAAGAAGGATTTAAGTTAGATGGACATAGATATGTAAGATATAAAAGGTCAGCAAGTTCAGCAAGAGAAGGGAAATGTCTATTTATAAGAAGTGATTTATATAATATGATGATGGACTGGAGCAGATGTGGATTAGATTTAGATGCACTAGGAGAACAGTTACCTAAATTAGAAGCGTATATCTCATTAACTACATCATCAATTATAGATACTATGAATATTGAACCTAAAAATATATTATTAATAGATGACTTTGAATCTTGCTTTGAAGATACTGTAATGGCTACAACATTAGATAGTAGTTTAAATTTATCTACAAAAGCAAGTAAGGTGAAAATATGTAATAGCATTTTTGATGGTGAATCATTAATAGATATAGATTTACTACCTAAAAGATACAAAGATAAAGGTGGAGTTCAATTAAGAAATAGATTTTTCAAAGGAATGGCTTTTAACACTAATATACAAAAGTTCTTCAATGATAATAATATAACTAGTATAGAGCAGTTAAATGGAAAAACCATAGCAACTAAAATAGAAGATATAAAATTTATAACTACACCAAGCTCTATTAAATATCTAGCATTTGGTGAATTTGAGAAGTGGTTAAAGAATATATCAAATAAATGGGGTATATGTTCAACAGATAATGAAAAACAAAAAATAAATAATATAGATGGATTAGTAAATACTCACTATCAATTACTTAACACTTTAAATTTAAAACCAAATGATATAAGTAAGTTATTAGAAGCAGAAATAGATTATGTAAATAAGGTAATAAATGATGAAAAGGTGTTATTAAACCATTTAGAAGGTGATAATGATTATGATTCTGTATCAAATGATATATTACTAGAGATGTTAAAACACAATCCCAAAATAATGAATACTAGCTTATTCAGAGGGCATTTAAATGATATCAAGAAGTCATATGCAA
>NZ_JBOFRG010000178.1:0-3825 GCF_051650885.1 Clostridium sp. | reverse complement strand
AGCAACCGGAAACAATTAATGAAACTTCTGGGTGTGATAAACTGGTTCAGAGATCACATACCGAATTTAAGTGTATCACTATCATGCATTTCTAACAAACTCTCAGGGAAGAGAAAATTTGTTTGGTCAAACAGGGACACCCAGATTGTTAGTAGAATTGTCAAAACGGTCAAACAACAAATTACTTTGCATCACCCAGATATCACAAAAGAATTTATCCTAAGCACTGACGCCAGCGACGAGGGAATGGGTGCGGTCCTCACTCAAGAGGGAAAAATAGTTGGAATCTACAGCTATAAATTCAAGAAAGCAGAACTAAATTATACTGTAACGGAGAAAGAACTTCTGGCGATTATTAAAGCCTTGCAGCACTTCAAAACAATGCTGATGGGATCAATTATAAAAGTAAAAACTGATCACCGGAACCTCCTTTACATTTCCAAGTGTGACTCAAATAGAGCTCAAAGATGGAAAATTCTCCTTGATGAGTACAATGTTAATTTAGAGCACATATCAGGGAAAGACAACACTGGAGCTGATACCCTATCAAGATGTTTCACCTTAATAAACAAAGAACACCAAAACTCAAATTTCCTGCAAAACCTACCTTTTGCACTCGACTTAACAGCTAGGCAAACCACGGAAGGAAGAATATGTATTCCTAAGAACAAGGTAAGGGATTTTATCAATTTTGCACACCATGACTTTTTCGCTCATCCAGGCATGCATCGGTTATACAGCACTCTGAAGAAGGCTTTTAAGGTTAAGAACATGATGAGAGAAATAAAACGAATTACAAAAAACTGCACAATCTGTCAGCAGAATAAAAACTCTCGGTCAAATTACGCAGTCCTATCCGGAGCCATATTCTCAACTGAGCCTTTCTCAGAAATTGCTATAGACATCATGGGACCGATCGACCCAGGACGGTTCAAAAACTCCCAAAAAGGTTCACTAGTGAACCTCTTAGTAGTAGTTGATTTGTATAGCAAATGGACCGAGATATACCCCTTAACAAAAACCACATCTGCGGAAATTAAAGAACACCTGACTAAACAATGGTTTAAAAAACACGGGAAGCCAAAGAGACTGCTATCAGACCAAGGTAGACAATTCATTTCTGCCCACTTTTTAGGGTTTCTAAAGAACGAAGGCATTAAACATACAACCTCAAGTGCCTACAACCCAACTGGAAACAGTGTTGTAGAAAGAATGAATCAAACTATAGGCAACACTTTAAGATGTCTAAAACACCTGACCTTCGATGAAGCACTAAGTGAAACAATGAAAAGCATTTGCTTGCTGCAACACCAAACCTTGGGTCACTCTCCTTTTGAAATAGTAAAAGGTAAGAATCCGCTGAACCCGTATCTAACCTCAAAAATAGACCGGAACGCAATCCTTAGGAGAACAAAAGACAGAAACCTGCATGACCTCAGACGAATCAACTCAAATCGAGTACCCCACAGGTACAGAGTTGGAGACAAGGTTTTCGTTAAAGCACCCACTTGCGATAAACTGGATCCACGTTGGAAAGGTCCTTTTCGGGTGGTAAAAGTTAAACTAGAACACAACTATGTGATAATCAAAAAAGGTTCAAAACAGTTCCGAATAAATTTCAAGCGTCTTAAACCTTTCCTTAACGGGGGAAGACTGTCGTGTTTCTAGTCCCGAGTATATCAAACATGTCAAATAATTCATTGATAAATTAATTGTAATTAATTTATCTTGTTATGTCTCATCACGTTCACAATTCCAAAGCTTGAATCAGTTATGTCAAAAAACTCAATGGTTAATTAATTGCAATTAATAAAACCTAAACGTGAGCAATTAATTAATCAGGATTCACAAACATTTAAGGAGGAAATTTACCCCCATGATGACTAGCAACAGGAATACTAAATTTCTAATGTCGACACACGACAAGATGAATTCATCGTCGTCATCACGACCACATGGGAAGCACTCACACCACATGAGAGAACCGCTCAAGGGAGCTTCTACTCATGCCCCATGTCTTGGTCCGCTTTGTCTAACTGACCCACTAAGAGCAAAACAGGTTGAATCGACCTACAACAACCTTAAGTTTGCCACTACGATCGAAGGAGTGCAGCTTGCTCAAGCACCCACGGTTACTGTCCACGTCTTTACGAATCCAGACATTCAAGATGTGTTAGAATGGGCCAAATCTATCAGACAGCTGGTCCAAACCAACAATTGGAATGACGAAACGGCAAAGAGCGTACTATTAGCACTAGTTTCTGACCAATTTCACGAAGTCATTGCTGAAAAACGAACGTTCGACACAAAGCTGGATGCTTTAGTGAAGTTTGTGTACAAACCAGAATCTTTCACCATCTTCAGAACAATGCTCCGACAAGCAAAAACGAGGGACTTCAAGTCAATTGAAGAATTCTTCCTTCACCTCGAAAAAACAAAGGAAAGAGCGGATCTATGCTTAGCTCAATGTTCTAACAACGATAAAATACCAGAAAGAGACATCGTAGAGATTATACTTCACCAGCTAACTATTAAAGAAAAGGAGATGTTACTGAATGTCCAAGCACAAGAGCTAAAGGAGATTAAAAGAGCTCTAATTAAGTTCAAGGCCCTCCAAAGTTTTTACGATATCAGCGAACCTATAAGGCAGGACTCCGCGTCCTACAGACCACTACATTTTGCACCCAAGGATAGAACATACTGTTCTTATCATAAATCCAATATGCATAACACGAGTGACTGCATAGCTTATGCCAACTGGAAAAGGAAGAACACGGCAAGTACCACAAGCTACTCAGATCACAAACCCAATGTCTTAGCAGTTAAATCAAACTCCGAAAGCTTTAACCACACTCCTGCTTCCAAAAATAACAGTTTCAGTCTCAACTTGATCTTAAATGATAGCGCCCACGCAAACTTTATCGTCGATTCCGGTTCCGATAACAATTTCATCTCTCCAGAATTAGTAACAAAAATTAAGGACCCCATCGAAGAAAATGTCTATGGAATGGAAATATCACTTGCAAACGGAACAACCGTTAAAATAAAAAGCAAGCTGAGAGCTCTGGTCTCAATCCCGGACGTGCAAACCAGCAAGGTACTTGAAGATTTCTACATTTTACCTAATTTACCTCACGATGGCCTATTGGGATGTAGTTTCCTTAGGAAACACGGTTGCGTAATAAATTTCATGGAAGAGGATATATTATTCCGCAAGAGTACGAAGAACCCAACTGACCCAGATACTGAACTGCTAAATAAAACAATTCCTTTCTGTTCAACAACCATGTCTTTTGAGGATCTCGTCCTCTACTATAAAAGAAACAACCCCACACTTGGACGCATTGGAGGGCAAAAGATGCACATTCATCTTAACGACCAAACGCCAGTTCACAACAAGCCGTATAACATCCCGCTAAATTATCAAAAGCAAGTAAAAGACGAGGTAAAGAAACTTTTGAAACTAGGCATCATAAGGGAAAGTCATAGTCCCTACTCGGCACCAGCTTTTGCAAGAACGAAAAAGAATGGGAATATAAGACTCTTAATTGATTATAGAGGACTTAATAAAAAAACTATAAAACAGGGTTACCCATTTCCATCCATACAAAACTCCTTGACCGATTTGCAAGGTGCTACAGTGTTTTCTCAGTTAGACCTAAACATGGGCTATTATCAAATAGAAATTGCCCCCGAAAGCATTCCAAAAACAGCTTTTGTGCTACCCTTTGGGCAATACGAGTTCTTGAGAATGCCGTTTGGACTGGCAAATGCCCCTCGGGAATTTCAAAGAATTATGAATTCAAAGCTCAGCGGCTTTGATTT
>NZ_JBOFRG010000177.1:0-3176 GCF_051650885.1 Clostridium sp. | reverse complement strand
AGCATCCATTATAGCTTAATACATAATCATCATCGCTTATTAAATCTAATTCTTCTAAATATTTTAAAAGTCCATCAATTGGTCTTCCTGATGCTAAAACTACATATACGCCTTTTTCTCTAGCTTTTCTTATAGCTTCCTTTGTTCTTTCAGTAATCTTTTTTTCACTATTTAAAAGTGTCCCATCCATATCTAATGCTATTAATTTGTACATTGTATATTCCCCTTTTCTTCCTATAATAAGTCTTTAGGATTTCCCCTAAATTTTATTATATCATTTCTTTAAATTAGTATTCAAACACCATTTTAAATGTATTCTATATTTACACATTTAACTGAATGCATTTCATTTATTTTTTCAACTAATTCTATTGTATTTAAATTGTTTTTACACCTAAACTGATATTTTATGTAATATGAATTATGCTCATCTAACTTTTCTACTTCTGTACTATATTTAATTATTTGTATAGATTTTTCTTGTAATAATTTTTCAAGTTCACCCTTTGGCTTTTTTGAAAGTATAACTTTAAGCTCTACCATCCTATATGTATGAAGTTTAAATATTCTTTGAAGAATTTCAAGTCCTAAAAGAACTGCAACTGTTGTAATTATTGCAATGATAAAAAGTCCTGCACCACATGCAAGTCCAATAGCTGCTGCTACCCAAATTCCTGCTGCTGTAGTAAGTCCTCTTACAGCCCTCTTATTAATCATAATAGTTCCTGCTCCTAAGAATCCAATCCCAGAAACAACCTGTGCTGCTATACGGCTAGGGTCTACAGAAATATTATTATATTTAATAACTTCCATAAAACCATATTGAGAAATTATCATAATAAGTGCACTACCAATCCCTACTAAAAAGTGAGTTCTAAGCCCTGCATCCTTTGCCTTAAGCTCTCTCTCAACTCCAATAATTCCTGCTAGAACACTTGCAAGTAAAAGCCTTAATACAATATTCCACATATTATATCCACTTCCATGTACTATAAGCCCATTAAGTTCCATTTTCATTTCTCCTTTCCTTGTTTAATTTCTTCTTTATCTTATTTTACTATCTCTTAGAAAACTTATGTTTTAATTTATTTTAAACATTTACAAAAGGATAATCTTTACCTTATAATTTTTTCCTTTTATAATGTAAATATTATACTTAATTTGGAGGTGTACTTTATGAATTTCAAACTGCAAAAAGGTGATACAATAGGCATTTTCTCACCATCTGCTCCTATAACTTATACTTGTCCTAAAAGGTTTAAAAGAGGAGTTGAATTTTTAGAAGGTAAGGGCTTTAAAGTTTTATATGGAAGTCTTACAGGAAAGGAAGATTTCTATCGCTCAGGAAATATTAAGGAAAGAGCTATGGAATTAAATGAATTAATTAGAAATCCTAAGGTTAAATGTATTATGTCAACTATAGGTGGGATGAACTCAAATTCTCTTCTTCCTTATATAGACTATGAAGCTTTTAAAAAAAATCCAAAGCCTATTATAGGATATTCAGATGTAACTGCAATCTTACTTGGAGTTTATGCTAAAACAGGTATCCAAACTTTTTATGGACCTGCCTTAGTGGCATCCTTTGGAGAACTTGACCCCTTTGTTTCAGAAACATTTAAATACTTTGAAGATATTTTAATAAATCCAACCCTTCCTTATAAAATAGAAAACCCTAAAGCTTGGACTGATGAATTTATTTCTTGGGAAGAGCAAGATAGAGGTAAGACTGCTTATACAAATTCTCTTATAACTGTTTATGATGGGATTGCAGAAGGAAGAGTTATTGGTGGAAACTTAAATACTATTAGTGGAATTATAGGAAGCCCTTATATGCCAGATATAAACTTTGGAGATATTTTATTTATTGAAGATTCTTTAAAAGATGCTGCAACAATTGAGAGAAGCTTTTCACTTTTAAAAGTAAATGGAATTTTAGATAAGGTTTCTGGAATTATACTTGGAAAACATGAACTATTCAAAGATTCTAATACGGGAAGAAAGCCTTATGAAATTCTTTTAGAAGTTCTAGGAAATAGAAAAATTCCATTTTTAGCTGAATTTGATTGTGCTCATACACATCCTATGATTACACTTCCAATAGGCTCAAAAATCAAGCTTGATGCAACAAATAAGGAAATCACCATTCTATCCTTTTAGTTATCCAATCCAAAAGAGACTATCTCGAAATGAGATAGTCTCTTCATTTTAATAATATTTTTCTGCAAGTTTAATAACTTCTTCAAATTTATTAATATTTTCACTTATAAACTCTAATAATTCCGCTCTTGAAGGCTCTTTATATCTGTGAGATATCCTATTTCTTAATAATCTTGCATAATCTAAAAAATCATATAACTCTCTATCAATTACATTGTCCACACTAAGTCTCTTAAGGGCTTTTTTCATATCGCCAATTAATTTTAATAACTTTTCTTTATTCACTAAATAAATCCCTCTTTCTTATTTCAAAAAAACTTTTATTTACATTGTAATAATTATCTATTTTGTCATAGTATTTATTAAATTCATTATTATTATCAGATGTATATACTTTTTCACCATCATTTAATATTTTCACTTTTAAAAATATATCTAAGTTTTCATTCTTTAAATCTACTAAATCAATTTCTCTATCTAATTCATCTTCAAAGAAGCTTTCCAATTTTAAAATATCTTTAAGCTTTAAAATATCTTCTCCTATCACTGCAATATCTATATCTGACTCTACTGTAAAATCTCCATATACTAGACTTCCAAACAATATCACACTTTTAATATTTAAACCTTCTAACTCTTTTTGTATTTCTCTATTATTAAACTTTTTAAATATATCTTTTTTTTCCATAATATTTCTCCTAATAATCTACTCCCTTAAGTATACCTTATTATTCATCATTCTAAAACCAAAAACACTATACTTCAAATTAACATTTTATACAAATTTCAAAGGAATCACCATCAATATTATAGCGATTCCTTTTCTTATTATAATCTTAATTTCCTTATTTCTTCTATACTTAATCCTGTAACTTCTTTAATCTTTTCATCATCTAGTAAGTTTAAAAGACTTTTCCCTATGTCCATACTACTTCTTAATGCCTTTATATACTTTCCTTCTATTATGTCTTCAACTGGAAGATTAAGCTCTTTAAATACATTACTTTTTAGTATAT
>NZ_JBOFRG010000176.1:0-2532 GCF_051650885.1 Clostridium sp. | reverse complement strand
AGCTACATCAGCATCATTAACTCTTGTATTAACAAAGTTTGTTTCTTTATTTATAGATTTAGTCCCAACATTTTCAACAGTATAATTGTAAGATACTCTAGCATTATTTGGAACTGGATTTATGCTTGGTATAGTTGTTATAGAAATTTTAAATTTAATTTGAACTTGTTGATTAGGTTTTATAGTTCCAATTTGAATACCACTTTCTGGGTTAACACCAGGCTTATTAACACCATCTACTATTACTGAATCAACTATAAATACTGTATCTTTTGGAATTGTGTCGTATAAAATTACATTTGTTGCATCAACATTACCACTATTTGAAAGAGTTAATGTATATTCAACATTATCACCTACTGTTGCAAAATTTCTATCAACACCCTTTATATTTGCAAGTTCTGCATGACTTACTGGCACTGTAACTACATTTGATAATGCACCACTAGCTTTTCCATTTACTATACTTGGGTCTACAGTGTACTTATAGGCAACATTTGCATCATTTGGAATTGGATTTACTGTTGGTAATGTAACAATTTGAACATTAAATGTGATAGTAACAACCCCATCTGATGGAATATTGCTAACAGGTATACCAGTTTCAGGATTAACCCCTGGCTGTGGTATATTATCAACAGTTACTGAATTGTTTATAAATTCTGTTCCACTTGGAATTGTATCTTTTATAACTACCTCATTTGCATTTGTATTACCTAAATTTTTTACAACTAAAGTATAAAGTAAGACATCTTGAAGGTCTGCACCTTTTTTATCTACTTGTTTAGTTATAGTTAAATCAGCATTATTTAATTTAGTTATAACTAAATTACTTTCTGCGCTATCAGCCTCTAATGGTAGACTTGGATCTACTTGATACTGATAGTTTATTATACCTGTATTCGGTATTGTATTAGGTACAACAGACATACCGTTATCCCTCCTTATTTATATTAACTATTTATTACTTATAAAATATTATCAACCCTATAAGAAATCGCTCATAATATATTATTAAATATCAATCTATATAGTTCATTTATTTATTGATATTAATAAATAAAGTGCAACTATATTTATAAGGAGATAAACAAAATGATGAATTACAAAAATACTACAAGATTAGATACTCTTTGTATGCCAACAGATGTAACTGATTTTACTCAAATCACTGAGGACTTTAAAGTATGTATTCCAAACTCAATGCCAGCTATACTTGAAATTATTGATGATAAAATAAGTATAGAAATTTCTGAAAAAAGGGTTGTTTCTTCCCCTATTGGGACATCTGCTGAAGGATATAGCCTAACTGGAAATACCCTTATTGTTATAGTAGACATTAAAGTTAGCTTCCAATATGTGTCAGGCATCAACAATGCAACTGTTCATAGCTTTAGCTCACTATATAGCACTATTATTCCAATATCTTTATCTAAAACTTTTAATAATAGTTTTGATGTAAATGCAAATATATTTATTGAAGATTTATATTACACAGTAGAAACTGAAGACTCTGTATTTACAAGCGTAACATTCTTAGTTACAGCAGAGCAGCTTATAGGAGGTTGTTAATTATGGCATTTTCATTTAAAGATTTAAAAGGTTGTTTTTGTGATGATGATGATAGAAGGGAATTGAGATTTTTCTCAAGACTTCCTTTTGCAAAGGCAATAGACCTTTGCAAATATCAGCCTTCAATAGCTACTGTTGTTTCAAGTGATGTTGAGCCTACAGTATCATCAGTAAAACTTATAACTACACCTGTTGCAATTTCTTTTGAGGGACAAAAGTTAACAGGGTACAAGCTTTTAATAGATATATCTATTTTCCAAAAAATAATCTACGCTTCTGGTGATTGTGAAGCTAAAACTTCATCTGTATTAAAATATACAGATATAAAATCAGTTTATGTTGTGCTACCAGCTGTTTATAACGAAACTGCTCTTTGCTCTTTAGTTAGAAATAACAGATTTCTAATTAATCCTATAGTCGAAGACTATTCAGTAAGGGTTAAGGGGCCTTATAGTTTGTATTCTTATCTATCATTAATAGTTGATGTACAACTATATTAGTCTAGTTTAGTCTTTAAGCTATATGAGAAAAAGCTATCTTCTTAAAATCTAAGAAGATAGCTTTTTTTAATTAATTACCATTAATTTATCTTTTGGCATAGTGTATCCCTCTAAATTATTTTTGGTAAATAAAGATAGTCCTGTCTTTATGATAATCTCACTTTTAATAATTCTTGGAGTTATATATACACTAGAGTTTTCATCAAGTGCCATTGATTCTAAAATATCATAATGTCCTATATTTATTAAATCAATAGCTTTCATAAACCATGGCAATTCTATATATTCAGCATTTTTAAAATAAAAGGTGTACAATGTTGTATTAATGTCTTTTAAAATCTCCTCTTCTGAATTTTTAGGTCTTGCTAAAAATTCAGAAGCTTCTTTAAGTACTTGTTCCTCATCAGATAAAACAAGAATATTAGAAGAAAATTCATTTAACTTTATTAAATTGCTCTTA
>NZ_JBOFRG010000175.1:0-1698 GCF_051650885.1 Clostridium sp. | reverse complement strand
ATAAATAAAGCTATGGGGAACATTAAATTAAGAATAGGAACAATATGAAAATATAGATGGAAGTAGTTGAGTGAAAAAATAGGAGGAGAAAAATGGCAGTATCACTTTTATATCAAAAAATAATACAAGGTGGATTTCTATACTTTGGGAATGCGCTAGGATTGACAAAAGGAGTAGGAGCTATAGTACCAGGAACAATTGCAACACAAGGGGCATTTATGACTGTAGATACAACAACTGTGGCACCGGGAGGTTGGCCCGCTGGAACGACTCTTAATTGGATGGATGCAAATTCAAGAGTTTATGTAGATATACCAAATGGAAGTACAATTGATGAAGCATTTTTAATATGGGGAGGGAATACGGGAGGGACTATTACAAGCACAGCTAGAACTTATCCTGTATACTTAATTACTCCAGATAATGTAAAGCATATTATAACACCAGTAACAACTCTAAATGGGGCAGGATTTTATTCATGTTCAGCAAATGTAACAAGTATCGTAAAAGGGTTTGGAAGTGGGGACTTTATCTGTGGAAGTATCCCGGCAAATATAACAGCAGCTGCAACAGGAGCAGAAGGAGGCGGATGGGTTTTAGCATTGGCTATCCAGAGCCAAAGTGGTGCATATAATTACGCAACTTTAACAATTTCAAATGATAATTATGGACAAATCGGAACAAGTATTCCAATAATAACTCCATCAACAGGAACTGTAACAGCGAATCTTATGACTGCAGTTATTCATGCAGCTTGTGATAAGGGAGATGCATTAATACTTCAAGATACAAGACCTTTTTCAGCACCAAATAGGGAAGCACCAAACTTTTTCAATTCAATTATAAGTAATAATAGTGGCGATGGACTTCCATATACAAATGCAACCTTTGGAAATAATAATAATGACCCAAGCACAAGAAGTAACACTCTTAATGCAAGGCAAGGTCTTGATTTAGCAATATATCCATCAAGTGGAGATATACCAGCAAACACGAATAGTTACTATTTAGACGGATATAATGGAGGAATTTCATTTTCACCAACTGATGGAAATACAAATTATATAGCATATGGTGCAGCCGTTAATCCATCAAATGCTGTTACAACTCTAAAAAAAACAGTAGACAAACCTTTCGCAAATTATGGGGATACTGTTATATATACTATGAATGTAGTGCTTGAAGGTAGTGGAAGTATTTTTAACTTTAAGATATTTGATACAATTCCCGATAATACAAGTTTTGTTCCAGGAAGTATTTTTGTAAATGGGGTAAATAAACCTTTAGATAATTTAGCTCTGGGGATAACACTTGCATCAAGTGTGAACCTGCCGTATTCAGGAACAATAACGTATAGTGCTATTATAAATAGTTCAGGGTCATTTAATAATATTCAAAATAGTTGCTATGTAGTTTTTAGAAATACAATTTCAAATGGGACTGTTTTTACAAATACGATAGTTTCAGAATATGCAGTAACCACAATAATAAAAACTGCAAATATAAGTGTAAACAAAAGTGTAAATAAAAATTATACAAAGATAGGTGAGATTTTAACCTATACAATAGTTCTAAATAATAGTGGAATCTTAAATGCAACTACAGCTACATTTATAGATACACTTCCAACAGATATAACATTAATACCAAATACGTTAAAGGTAGATGGTGTTTTAAATAATCAAACTTCAAATCCTT
>NZ_JBOFRG010000174.1:0-2912 GCF_051650885.1 Clostridium sp. | reverse complement strand
TCTAAAATATTTTCATTTATTACAGATATACTATTTATTTTGTTTATCTCATCTCTATTTCCACCACTCACTTCCATATAAAGATTTTGATGATATACATTTAAGATGTTTTTTATAGCTTCTAAAGAATGTTCATTTTTTAAATCTGTTACTTGAAGCTTTATGCTTTCTGCCTTTTTAGATTCTAAGATTCCTTCCTCATAGCCCTTATTAATAATAAGCTTGTTTTCCCCTTTTATAGACTCTACAGCTTTCATATTTGAAGGCTCTACTTCCTCTTTTATATTTACAAACTCCTTAAAGTTTTCTCCCTTTAAAAATTCTATTAAAGCCTTTGACATTTCACTTTTATCTAAATCAACAACTTGGACTGTAACTTCCTTTAATTTTAAATCACTATTATGAGATATATTTTCCATCATAAAGAATACTCCACTTAGAATTAAAGGAAATAAAATAAAATATGCTATAGTTGGAACAATAGTTGAAATTAATCCTTTTAGGCTTGTTTTTACATAATACAAAAATTTCATCTCTCTATTCCTCCTAATCTCTTAAATTTTTTCCTGTTAATCTTAAGAATACATCCTCAAGCTTAGCTTCTTCATAGCTAACTCTTCTAACTGTTACACCACTATTTTCTAAAAGATTTAAAGTAGCTCCAAGCTTAAAGTCATTAGTTACAGTTAAAGTAACTTCATCTTCATTTTCTAAAATATCAATTATAGTTTTTTCCTCTTTAAGCTTCATTATAGAAGAGGCATCCATTCCACTTTGCTTTAAAATAACCTTATCATTTGAAAATACAGCCTTTTTAATCTCTTCCTTTGTTCCATATGAAACTTCACGTCCTAAATCCATAATAAAGACTCTAGAGCAAAGCTCCTCAACTTCTTCCATATAGTGAGAAGTGTAGATAACAGTTGTTCCCCATTCATCTCTAATCTTTTTTATAAAGCTAAATATATGATTTCTTGATTGTGGGTCAACTCCAACAGTAGGCTCATCTAAAATTAAAACCTTAGGATGATTTAAAATCCCGACTGCAATATTAAGTCTTCTCTTCATTCCGCCTGAAAACTTCTTAACCTTTTCTTTTCTTTTATCAGTAAGCCCTGCAAGACTTAAAGCTTCTTTAATTCTCTCCTTTAAAAGCTTTCCACTCAGTCCACTTAAAGCTCCAAAAAACTCTAAATTATCATAAGCATTAAGATTTTCAAGTAATGCTAAATCTTGTGGTACATACCCTATGCACTCCTTAGCTTTTATACTTTCCTTTTGAATATCAAATCCATTAATTAAAATAGTTCCACTATCAGGCACTAAAATTGATGTCATAATATTAATAAGTGTAGATTTACCAGCACCATTAGGCCCTATAAATCCAAAAATCTCTCCCGCATTTACTTCATAGCTTACATTATCTAAAACCAATTTATCCTTAAATCTTTTAGTTACATTTTTAATCTCAACAATTCCCATAAAAAAAATCCCTCCAGTTCTTATCTTTAATCTTATAATAAGATAAGTCCTAGAGAGATTCTATACTCTTAAGTCACGACATAAATGACTTAAGTCACTATTTAAATTTTATACCCCAATACATTCTTTTTTACTTTCATTCCTATCTACTTCTGTATAAAAAGAACACTTTGTACATTCATAAGTAGTCACAACTCTTTTTTCATAAATATAATCATATCCACCTCGTCCATGCGTACATTTTACACCATTTGAAAAACTCCATTTTCCAGTACTAACAACAGTCTCTGAAAGCACTCCACCACAGTTGCAAGTTATTTTTCTTTCTTCTTTTTTTATTCCTTCTTTTAACTTGTTTTCATGACTTTTATAAGTATTTTCACAATCACATTTTCCTATATCATCAAGACACTCCATAGGAAAACTAATCTTTGAATCTAAAACACTTGTCACTACACTTTTGCTTAAATTCATTAAAGAACTCCCCCATCCATTTTTCTCTTTTGCAAATGCAATAGTACCCTCACCTAAGATACTTATAAAAATAAGACTTAACATCATAAAAGCTACTTTTTTCATTCCAACACCCCCTCTTACTTATTTTACCACCTAGAAAAGGGGATGTAGCTATTTTTTATAACCTAAAATTCCTCTCTAAACTTTATTATTCCACCTTTTAATACAAATGCATTTCCTATATTACTCATTTTTATAATTTTAGCTGCCTTCATTGCTCTCACTCCACTTCTACAGACAGTTACAAATGTTCTACCTCTATACTTCTGAAGTTCTTCAAGCCTGTTTGGAAGCTCTTCAATTGGAATAAAAATTGAGCCTTCTATAGGCTTTAATTCTTTAAACTCTTCTTCCCCTCTTACATCTAAAATTACAGTATTTAACTTCATTTTCATTGTATCTTTAAGCTCATTTTTTGTTATGTACCCTATATTCTCTAAAGACTTTTCATTTCCACTTCCTTTTTGGCAAGCTCCCTCACCTTTCTTTATTTTAATTGAGTCAAAGTCCTTATTTCCCTCATTGTTTAATTTAACTACATCATTCATCCAGTCTGGTGCCTCCTTCTCTGGCTTTGTTTCTTTAACAAATTCATCTAATGTTTTGCATTTTAAAATAGGGTTTTCTTTTTTCACTTGATGCAGGCTTGATAATTCATGTTGTCCATAGTTATGTGCTGGACATACCACTAAGTAATCATTTAGCTCATGAATCTTTTTAAGTGTCTTAAAGTGAGTTTCACTGCTTCCTGTTTCTAAATCATCTCTTCCTGTTCCATCTAAAAATAAAAAATCACCTGTGAAAAGTTTATCTTCACAAATAATGCTCATGCTATCTTCAGTATGTCCTGGTGTATGTATAACTTTAAACTCTAACTCATCAACTTTAAATTCTTCTAAGTCCTTTAACTTTAT
>NZ_JBOFRG010000173.1:0-7054 GCF_051650885.1 Clostridium sp. | reverse complement strand
TATATTAAATATTTTGAAATAAAACTAGCTAATTTTTCATTTTATTATTCAATCAATACAATTTCTATTTTATGTTTAAATATAAAAAATTATGTCATATAATTAAATAATATACTTTAGAACATAGATAAGACATATTTTGATGTCTTCATCCTATAAAATTATAAGATTAATTATGGAATAAAGGAGATACCTTATGAAATCTAAAATTTTAAAAATTTTACAAGATTCTGATGACTATATTTCTGGTGAGGCTATTAGTAATTCTTTAAATGTTAGTAGAAATGCTATTTGGAAGCATATAAATTCTTTAAAGCTTCAAGGTTATAATATATCTAGTATTCGTAATAAAGGATATAAACTTTTAAATGAACCTAATATTATCTCTAAAGATACTCTTCTCCCTTTTCTAGAGACTGAATTTATGGCTAGAAATTTATTTTCCTTTGAATCCTTAGAATCAACTAATACTTATGCAAAAAATTTATGTAAGAAAGAAATTATAAATGGTGCTTGTATCGTAAGTAAAGTTCAAACCTCTGGGCATGGAAGGTTTTCTAGAGTATGGGAATCCCCCTTAGGTGGTATTTGGAATTCTATTGTTTTAACTCCAAATATCGATCCAGTAGAGGCTTCTAAAATAACACTTATTGCATCAGCTTCAATGTATAAAACTCTAAAATCATTTAATATTGATACAAAAATCAAATGGCCTAATGATATTTATTTAAATGATAAAAAGATTTGTGGAATCCTAACTACTATGAATGCTGATATGGATAAAATTAATTATTTAATTCTTGGCCTTGGCTTAAATGTAAATATTGATGAAGAATATTTTTTAAAACATGATTTAAATGAAGCAACTTCTTTAAAACTTCAGTTTTCTAAAGAATTTAGTCTTTCACAAATTTTAGGACTCTTCTACAATACTTTTGAAAAAGACTACAAATATTTTTTAAAAACACTAGACCTTTCAAAAACTGTTGAAATTTTAAAGTCTAATTCTATGTTTTTAGGCAAGGAGGCTTTTTTAGTCACTATAAATAATCGTGAAAAAATAACTATAGTTGATGTAAGCCCTACTGGCGAATTATTAATTAAAGATTCCCTAGGAAATATTAGACCTGTAATTAGTGGTGAAATAACATTTAAAGGCTAGCAAACCTAAGTTGCTAGCCTTTAATCTTATAGTAATGTTATTCCATACTCTTCACAAACTTTTTTATTTTTTTCATCCCATACAGATGATTGAACTTCTCCAATATGAATTTTTCTTAGGAAGTACATACATATTCTAGATTGTCCAATTCCTCCACCAATAGTATATGGTAATTTTCCTTCTAGCAAATCTTTATGGAATTTCAATTCTCTTCTATCCTCTGCATTAGCTTTCTTTAATTGTTCATCTAAAGCTTTTTCATCTACTCTAATTCCCATAGATGATAATTCAACTGCCCTATCTAAAACATTGTTCCAAAAAAGAATATCTCCATTTAAAGTCCAATCATCATAATCTGGTGCTCTTCCATCATGTTTTTGTCCATTAGATAAATTCTCACCAATACCCATTATAAATACAGCACCATGCTCTTTACAAACCGCATCTTCACGTTCTTTAGAATCTAAATTCTCATATTTCTTTAGAAGCTCTTCTGCTGTTATAAAATAGATTTCTTCTGGTAATTCAAATCCTATTGCACATAAATTTTCATTTATATATTTTTCTGTTTTTCTAAATACACTATATATTTGCTTAACTGTTTGTTTTAAAGTACCTAAATTTCTGTCTTTTTTTTCTATTATTTTTTCCCAGTCCCATTGATCCACATAAATTGAATGTAAGTTATCTAGTTCTTCATCGCGTCTTATAGCATTCATATCTGTATAAAGACCTCTTCCCGCTTCAAACCCATATCTTTTAAGACTATTTCTTTTCCACTTCGCTAAAGAATGAATAATCTCAACTACTTCTCCTGTAGCCAAAACATCAAAACTTACTGGTCTTTCAACTCCATTTAAATCATCATTTAACCCAGATGCCTTATCTACAAAAAGTGGAGCCGATACTCTTAGTAAATTCAATTCCTCTGAAAGTGTTTTCTCAAAAAAATCTTTTATAGCCTTTATGTTTTTTTCCGTCTCTATTAAGCTTGTATTACTTTTATAACCCTCTTTTACTACAATTCCATCAACAATCATTTAAATCACTCCTTTTTTAGTTAAGAGTTAATAGGTTAGAGTTAACAGTTGAGTATACTTAGCGTTTCCTACAACTTCCTCTTAATTCTTAATTCTTAATTTTTAATTCTTAATTCTTAATTCTTACCTCCATTATATCCAATCTTATTTTAATTTTCAAATTAATACTTCATTTTATTTTTATTTCACACTTTCTCTCTTATCCCCTCATTTTTTTATCAATTTATTATTTTACATAAGTAAAGGGTGCTTTTCAGCACCCTTTACTCAATTCTATTTTTTTAATTTTGAACTCTTAATCAATTTAAATATTACACTTATTTAAATGACCTTTTAAAATACTAGCAGATTCTTTTAATTTTTTCTCTTCATCTTCAGATAATGGTATATCTATTATTCTCTCAACACCTTTTCCACTAACAACACTTGGAATAGCTAAATACATATCATCAATTCCATATTGCCCTTCAAAAAGAGTTGAAACAGTTAAAATACTGTTTGAATTTCTATATATTGCCTCAACTATTTTGTTTATAGCAAGTGCAACTGCAAAGTATGTGGCTTTTTTTCTACTTATTATTTCATAAGCAGCATTTTTAACATCATCTTCTATAACTTTTTTAATTTCCTTATCCCACGCAAGTTCTAAATGTTCTGCGTAAAGATCAATATCTTCACCTGCCACTCTTGCATTGCTCCAAGTTACAACTTCACTATCTCCATGCTCACCTATAACATATGAGTGAACATTTTTATTATCTACATTTAGATATTTTCCAAGTACATACTTAAGCCTTGATGTATCTAATACTGTTCCCGAACCTATAACTCTTTCTTTTGGGAATCCTGATAATTTATAAGTTATATATGCTAATACATCTACTGGATTAGATACAACTAATAAAATTGACTTTGGACTTAACTCAGCTATTTTAGGAACAAACCCTTTAAATATATTATAATTTTTTTCGATTAAATCTAATCGTGTTTCTCCCTCTTTCTGTCCTGCTCCTGCAGTAATAATTACTATATCAGACCCCTTTGTTTCTTCAAGTGATCCTGCATATATATTTACTGGTTTAACAAATGAAGTTCCATGAACTAAATCCATTACTTCTCCCATTGCTTTATCCATATTTATATCATAAACACAAATTTCAGTAGCTATTCCACTATTCATAAGAGCGAAAGCTGTTGTAGCTCCTACAAATCCTGCTCCAATTATTGATATCTTTCTTTTACCTTCAACTAACATAATGACTCCTCCTTTATTTAGTTAAGAGTTAACAATTCTTAATTTACTCTAATTATACTACAATGAGAAACATTTTCAATCTAATTCTTACTATTTTAATCAGAATTAATAAATTATTTTTTTATTACTCCCTTTTACTTTTATTATGTTAAATTTAAGGTATAATTATAATATAAATTTTTTGGAGGATTATTTAAAATGAAATTACTTTTTTTTGATACAGAAACAACTAGTATTAGACCAGGACATATTTGCCAATTAAGCTACATAACTGTTGATACTAGTACTAAACCTCAAACTACAGTTGGAAAAAACTTTTTCTTCACAGTTGAAGAAATGGATGCTGGTGCACAAGCCGTTCATGGTTTTTCTCTTGAAAAGCTTTATGAATTATCTAATGGAATGTACTTTGAAGATTCGGTTGGTGAATTTGTAGATGATTTCTTTGAAGCTGATTATGTAATAGGACACAACGTAAACTTTGATATTAAATTTATGCAAAGTGAACTTCTTCCTATGGGTGCACATTATGTTCCTAAAGACACTTTTTGCACTATGAATTACTACAAAGATATTTGTAAAATCTTAAAGCCAAATGGTACTTATAAAAATCCTAAGCTTGAAGAAGTAGTTAAATTCCTAGGAATTACAAATGATCAAATTGAAGCTAAAGCTAACGCTTTATTTGAAGGCAGCGGGAATTATCACGATGCTAGATTTGATACTGCAGCTACTTATCTTTTAGTAATTGAAGGCTTAAAGAAAAAAGTAATTCCACATGGTTACTTTACTGAAAAGCTAAGTTCTAAATAGTAAATTATAGCATTAATCCTTGTAATATCCATTTAGGTAATCTATAATAAATATATAGTGGTTTATTATAAGGGGGATTTTAAAGATGAATAATAATACAAAAACAGCTATATTTTTTCTTATTACTGTAGTTTGTTTAACATATACTTTTTATTGTTTTTCTAATAGTGTAATTATCGGTTTTGCTATTTCCTTATTTGTTTCAATTTTCCTTTACTATGATCCAAAAAAGGTTAAAGCTAGAAAAGAACGTGAAAATAAAGCTATCGAAAAATAAGGAAATGGAGTGAGATTTTTAAGTCTCACTCCATTTTTTTATTTTAATAAATCTTCATATTTTTTCATTACTTCTTTATCCATTTGCTCTGTACCCTCTAAAGCATACTTAATTCCCATAGTTTCATATTTATTAACACCTAATAAATGATATGGTAAAAGTTCTATTTTTTCTACATTATTTATCTTTTTTATAAATTCTTTAAGCTCTAATATATGTTCTTCTCCATCTGTAAGATTTGGTACTACAACATGTCTTATCCATACTTTAGTATTATTTCTATTTAAAGCATCTATAAAGTTTAAAGACTCATCCCATTCCATTAAAGTAACATTTTTATATCCTTCTCTTGTTACATCCTTAACATCAAAAAGCACTAAATCTGTATACTTTAATATCTCATCATACTCTCCAAGACCAACACCTGATGTATCTAAACATGTATGTATCCCAGCTTCTTTACATAACTTTAAAGTTTCTATTAAAAATTCTGGTTGTCTTAAAGGATCTCCTCCTGAAAAAGTAACTCCACCACCTGATGTTTCAAAATATGTTTTAAATCTTGTAAGCTTTTTAACTAATTCCTCTGGTGAATATTCAGTTCCACCTTCCATAGCCCATGTATCTGGGTTATGACAATACTTACATCTTAATGCACATCCTTGCATAAAAACAATAACTCTAATCCCTGGTCCATCAACAAGCCCCATAGATTCTATTGAATGTATCTTTCCCTTAATCATAAAAAACTCCTTTTTTTAGTTAAAAGTTAAGAGGTTAGAGTTAAGAGTTATACAAAGTTTTGAAATTCTTACTTCTTAACTATTCACTCTTAACTCTAAAGTTACTTGTAACTCCCCCTAATTCTTAACTTCAAATTTTTAATTAAATATCTACTTCATTTCAACTATAGCCATTATACTTTAACATTACCTAATTACTAAAATTTATTTTGAAATTCCTTCAGTCTATATTGCGATAAAATTTGCCTCTAGGCAAATTTTGAGCTCCTCTTTTCAATTAAGAGTTATACAAAGTTTTAAAATTCTTACTTCTTAACTATTCACTCTAAAGTTGCTTGCAACTTCCCCTAATTCTTAATTCTTAACTCTTAATTCTTAATTAAAAAAAGGTGCCTAAGCACCTTTCTTTTATAAACTATTATGGAATGTTCTGCTTATAACTTCTAATTGTTGGTTTCTAGTTAATCTGTTAAAGTTAACAGCATATCCTGAAACCCTTATTGTTAATTGTGGGTACTTTTCTGGATGCTCCATAGCATCTTCTAAAGTTGCTCTATCAAACACGTTAACATTTAAGTGATGAGCTCCTTGAGTAAAGTATCCATCTAAGATTGAAACTAAGTTATTTGCTCTTACTTCCTCTTCTTTTCCAAGTGCTCCTGGAACGATTGAGAATGTATTTGATACTCCATCTTCACAAGTTGGGTTATATCTTATTTTAGCAACTGAGTTTAATGATGCTAATGCTCCATTTTCATCTCTTCCGTGCATTGGGTTAGCTCCTGGTGCAAATGGCTCTCCAGCTTTTCTTCCACATGGAGTAGCTCCAGTTTTCTTACCATAAACAACGTTTGATGTTATTGTTAAGATTGATAATGTGTGTTTAGCATCTCTGTATAATGGGTGCTTCTTAAGCTCTTGTGAGAACTTTTCAGTTACGTATACAGCTAAATCATCAGCTCTATCATCATCATTTCCGTATTTAGGGAAGTCACCTTCTATTTTGAAGTCTACAGCAATTCCTTCTTCATTTCTGATTGGAGTTACTTTAGCATATTTTATAGCACTTAATGAGTCAGCAACAACTGAAAGTCCTGCTATACCAAATGCCATTAATCTTCCTACATTTGTATCATGTAAAGCCATTTGACCTGCTTCATATGCATACTTATCATGCATGTAGTGGATAACATTCATTGTATCAACATAAGTTTTAGCAACATTTTCTAAAACTTTTTCATAATTAGCTTTAACTTTATCGAAATCTAAAACTTCATCAGTTATTTTTTCTAATCCTTTAATAACTACTGAACCTTTCTTTTCATCTACTCCACCATTGATTGAGTAAAGTAATGCTTTAGCAAGGTTTGCTCTAGCTCCGAAGAATTGCATTTGCTTACCAACTTGCATTGCAGATACACAACATGCGATTGCATAGTCATCACCATAAACTGGTCTCATAACTTCATCATTTTCATATTGGATTGCATCTGTTTTTATTGAGATTTCAGCACAGTAAGTTTTGAATCCTGCTGGTAAGTTTGGTGACCAAAGGATTGTCATATTTGGCTCTGGTGCTGGTCCTAAGTTAATTAATGTGTGAAGGTATCTAAATGAGTTTTTAGTAACTAAAGACTTACCGTTTATACCCATACCACCAATTGACTCAGTTACCCAAGTTGGATCTCCTGCAAATAAATCATTGTATTCTGGAGTTCTTAAGTGTCTTACAAGTCTTAATTTGATTATTAATTGATCAATTAA
>NZ_JBOFRG010000172.1:0-1706 GCF_051650885.1 Clostridium sp. | reverse complement strand
AAAGTGTCTCAACATCCATATAAGGTTGATGGAGACATAACCCCCATGCTGGAAGATAATAATAAACAGTTTAACAGTAAGTTTGACATGGCGACGGCGGTAAAAACCGTTACATCGTTTGGAGGCGAGGAAGAGGAGGATGTAGGAACATGGATCAGAGACATTCTCTTGGTGGCTGAGGTGTTAGGATGGCAGGAGGAAGAGATGGTCCGAGTAGTAGTTGTCTCGCTAAAAGGTAAGGCCCGCTCCTGGGCTTCTCAGATATTGGGAGGTAAGATCTCAAGCTTAGACTGGAAATCACTCAATGATCTGCTCAGAAGAAGGTTTTGCGCGTCTAGAATCGGACAGGTGACACTAACGAAGTTTTGTGCGCTGGGAATTGTTCAGAGTCGCGAGGAGTATTCTGAGATGCTACGACAGGCCACGGCAATTTATGAGAAGGAGGTAGTTACGCTAAGGGCGTTGGCAGAAATGGTCGTTCAAAAGACTCCGTCAGAAATCAAGACCTACTTATGGCAGACGGCACGAAACACTTTGTCCTGGGAAGATTTTATTCAGATGGCCGAGGAAGTGGCGGGGATAGCATTTCCAGACAAGATGTTGTCTAGGGTGGAACATGGTAGGTATACGGAGACCATCAGGCCTCAATATGTGAAGAAAGGATTTTCCAAGCATAAGAATAACTTGACAAACTATAAGGGAGAAGCAAAGGGTAGCTTCAGAGGTTATACCTCTAAATGGAAGGGACACGCAGGGAAACCGTACTGCGTTATCCACGGAGAAGGGAACCATACGACGAGTCAGTGCATGGAATTTACGGTTGTTCTTAATAGGGAAAGAACAAGGGTCGGCCGGAAAGTAGAGTCGATTGCGGAGGATGAAGTCGAGGATAAGACTTCGGGCGATAATAAACAATTTTTATTTTATTTAAACAAAATTGGAGAAACCCGTTTTTTATTGAAGGAATAATCAATGGTAGACAGAGGAAAATTTTACTGGATACGGGCGCGGATGTCTCGCTAATAGACGAGAACGACCTTCAAGACGGGACTCAGGGCTTAGAAGCCTACAGTGGGTTGGTTAGATCTGCCAGTGGGGAGGCCCTACGGATTAAAGGAATCAAAAAAGGTTGCGAAGCTTATATAGGGAAGTCACAGATCAAGTTTTCTCCGTTAGTCATGGAGAGGTGCAAGTACATAATTTTGGGAGTGGACGTCATACGGAAACACCCAGAGCTCCTGACTACATTGCTAGTACGAATTACGACTAAGCCGAAAACAATAGGTGAGGTGCGACTGAGTTCGGAAGTGGAAGTAAAAGAACACTTTAAGGACATTTTTAAAACAGAGATTGGGCACCTTAACTTATGTAGCTTAGGAAAACACAGTATTAAGACTACGAGCAATTCTCCGGTTGTCAGAGGAATGGACGGATTCCGATTAGCCAAGAGGCAGCTATTGAACGCGAAATTGCGGAAAACTTAAGACTTGGCGTTATAAGGGAAAGTAGCAGTCCGTGGTGTAGTAGAATTGTGATGGTGGCAAAACCGGACGGAAGTTGGAGGATGTGCGTAGATTATCGCGCGTTAAATCAGGTCACGATAAGGGATTGTTACATGTCCCCACGGGTCGACGAGATTTATGACTCTCTAACGGAGGCCAGGATTTTCTCGATATTAGATGCAACATCGGGCTATTATCAGATAG
>NZ_JBOFRG010000171.1:0-2346 GCF_051650885.1 Clostridium sp. | reverse complement strand
GGCTCTGTTTCAATATACTGTTG
Organism: Clostridium sp.; assembly: GCF_051650885.1. GTDB lineage: Bacteria > Bacillota > Clostridia > Clostridiales > Clostridiaceae > Clostridium. The sequence continues at coordinate 2,323 of NZ_JBOFRG010000171.1, read as the reverse complement.
ATAATAGTATATTAAAAAGACAAACTATAAAAAACTACTAGCTTAGGTTTTAAGATACAAATTAAATTTTCACAACTAAATTTGCATAGTAAATAATATAGCTAAAGGTCAAGCGAATGCTTGACCTTTACTTTGTATTAAATATATTATTACCCATTAGATTACTTTAGATTATGTGCTATTTTAAAACAGATAGCTTGTCTTTTATTGCTTATGAATGTTTAAATTTTAAAATAAAATAGGCATAAAAAGAAGTTGCGTACAAATATGTGTAAATCCATGAGATATCATGGCATACTCTAAACCTTTCTTCCAATATAAATATCCGAAAACTAATCCGCCAATTCCATTTAATAGCATCATTCTTATAATAACTACAACTCCAAGTTCTGGGAATATACCTTTAGTGGCTGGTAGATGTCCTAATGCAAATAACATAGCAGCTAAGATAATCGCAACCCAATATACTTTTGTGGAAATATTCTCCTTTTGTTTAAATAATTTGGAAATAATGAATACCAAAAGTGACATAAAGAATAATCTTAAAAGTAGTTCTTCACCTATTCCACCATATATAACACCACTTATAAAGTAATCTATATTGAAAGAATAAGGTTGAATTAGACCGTCTAAAAATCTACTAAATATAAATCTATCACTCATAGTAAATATAGAACCTAATACAAAACCTAGAAAAAGTGATATACTAAGACTTTTCTTATTTAGTTTATAAGTTTCTTTCAAATATAAACTCCTCAATAAACCCTTATCTAACTTTATTTTTCTAGCTAATTTCAAACCAAAGAAAGTCAAAACAAAGGTCATTAAAAAGGATTGTATTATACTTATTAAAAATAGTTGTCCTGTAGTAAGTCCTTCTGGTAATTGAGTATTTAATGTTTGTAATTGCATTTTAACAGCAAATAATACTCCTACCATAGCAACTGTCGTCATTAATAAACTTAGTTTTAAATCTTTTTTGTCTAATTTTAATTTCATGTAAACCTCCAAATTGAGAATTATTTAACTAATACTCATTATTTTATTGCATTTATTTTACCATAAATTACAATTATTTACTATATTCCTTTCAATAATATATTTTTCATACCATAATTTGGGTATATAGGCAAACTAACGGTTAGATTTTCTTGCAAATCTTTTAAAGTTTCTACATGAGTCTGTAGAATAATTCAAAAGAAAATGGTGTATTTAAACAAAATTTGGTTTTCTAAATTTAAATTTTTTAATTTCAGTATAACTATATGTTGTATTACTATGGACTATTAAGTTTCTGATTTGAATATTTTGTTTTTCATTAGAAAACGTACTAATCCATTTATAATATTTCAAATAATTTTCAAGATATTTTGTTGCAACTCCATTAAATTTTGACATGAATTTCCTTAAATTAGAATGCAAGCTATTAATGTGTTGAATATGATAAATATCTTTTTTGTGCTTTCCTCTTTCGATTTGAATATGCTCTAATTCCATATCTTTAGCAAATTGAATATAAGATTTATGACTATCTGTACACAGTATCGATGATTTATCAATTTTATCTTTATATAGACGGTCTAATTCCTTAGAGGTCATTCTTCCAGTGCATAACAGTTCCATTATTAAATTACCTTGTCTATCTAAAGCAGTAGCAACACAAACTTGCTCATTACTAATTCCACGCTTTTTAACCTCTTTACCTCTTTTACGAGAAGGTCTTGGCATATTAGCAGGTTTAGTTCCTTTATATGAATATGCAAAAAAGACTTCATCAGCTTCTATTACACCATCAACAAATCCTTTTCCAAGAAATGCACTTATGCAATTAAGTATTTTATGTCTCCAATAAAAACTCGTAGCAACGCTAATTTTAACGATTTCAGCACATTTCCTTATAGAATATCCTTCAACCATACATCGTGCATATTTCAGCCATTTAGATAGTGGTTTTTTACTTCTATAGGTGGCAGATAAACTTAAATCTGAAAAAGTTCTATTACAATCCTTGCAACGATATCTCTGAATACCATTATTTTTGCCATTTCTTACAACAGAATGACTAGTGCAATAACAGCAAACAGCTCCTTTTGAAAATCTAATATTTTTAACATCTTTAACTATCCCATCTGACTTTGTATCTAAAAAAATTAAATCTTCTAATTGATTTAATAATAACTCTTTTTGATTATGTGAAAGTTTTTTTATTTGTTGTAATATTGTTGCTACTTTATTCATTAATTGCCTCCTAAAAATGTGTATATTTAATTATAGACATTTTCTCAATATTTAACACAAATCAACAGTTATTTATAACAGAGCC
>NZ_JBOFRG010000170.1:0-4292 GCF_051650885.1 Clostridium sp. | reverse complement strand
GTCATAGTTACAAACTTATCGTATGGTGCATTTGTTATACTTGCCATACTCTTTTTGCTAATGCTTCCATTATTATTTGTATCTTCCCAGACTGATAATATATCATTTCCATAATTAATTAAGCTAGCATTTATATCTTTTAATTCAGAGCTAACCCCATTTAAGTTAGCTCTACTAGTATTTTCACTACTCCTTTTTCCAGAACAGTATCCAATTCCAATTAAGATTATAATTATTATTAATATTATTCCAAGTACTCTTTTTATCATTTGTGTACACCTTCCTTCTTCAAGGTTAGTATACTCACTTTTATCAATTTTTATTTACATACTATTTGCCTTAGCAATTATTATTCTAATAACTATATATATAGTTATACATACTATCCCCTCAACTATCATACAATGCCCCCTATTGTATATTTTGATTGCATATTTTCTCTGATATTTTATATAATGATTGAATATTTTTCAGAAAAACTTCTTTATTGCTATATCTAGTTCCAGTTCCTATAAGTATATTTAAATTTGTACTATGTATTTCTTTATTATAATTCCTTATATCTTCTATCAAGCTTAACTCTGGAATTACCTTTTCCTTAACTATTTCAAAAACTATATTTATAATCATTTCGTAAAGCTCTTTCTGCTGTACTCCTTCATTTGAAAAATCCTTACATACTTCAAGTTTTTTCTTACAAAACCTAATTTCTTTATCTAAACTTCTTATTCTTTTTCTTAACTCTTTGTTAAAGCTTTTCGTTTTTATACGCTGTTTTATTATTCCTCTTTTCAAAGTATCTTTATAGATTCTTTCCTTGCTCCATTCATAGTTTTCAGAATATTTATATGCTAATGTTATATTTCTATTAAGTTCATTTTTATTTTCATTGAGTTTTTCAAATTGTTTTATAAAATCTTCTAACACTTCTACTTTTTCTTTTAATTCTTTATCTATTTTTATATCAATCTTTAAATCAAATATATTTACTACTGATTTTAAAACTCCTATAAGTTCCGTTATCTCTGCTTCAAATCTTATTTTTCTCTCTAAAATTTCTCCAATATTTTCTCTTCTTTCATTTTCCCCTGAAAAATCCTTAATTCTCTCACATACCCAATAAAACATAATTTTACCTCTTTTTAAATTATTATCTATTTTAATTCTATTATATAAATCTTCATTTTTCTACATTTTTTTCAAATAAATGAACCCTGAATTTTCTTTCAAGCTATATCTAATTAAAATATACCTTGTAAATTCAGGGTTCTTACTACACAAATTTTTTCTTTGTATTTTTAAATATGTCCTCTACAAAAGTTTGTGCCATCATTATTATTTTTTCAAAACCATTTCTTTCTTTTTCTTCACTTGCAATTGTGAATAATTCATCAACTATTTTTGAATCTCCGTATGTATTGTATTCATTACAAAGTGATTTTAAATTTTCATATTTCTTTCTTGAGAAATTCTCCATTGTTTTAACTGAATATCTTTCTATGTATTCTCCTAAGCCTTCACCTTTTTTTCTTTTTATTTCTTTTCCATTATCTTTTTCAAAGCTATAATTTATTTCCGCTTCTTTCTCTAGGCTTTTTAGTCTGTCCTTATTCCCATTTATCATTAGTGTTTGTACTAAATTCATTTGTATTTCTTTCATATTCTTTTCCTCCAACTTTCTTTTGTTAAGTTAATTATATTCATATTTAAATTCAAATTCTTTATTTTTTGAATACAATTCTCTTACAAAAAAGTAACATTATTTTTATTTATTCCATAATGAAAGACCAAGTTATTTTTTACTTCCTTGGTCTTTATTTTTACTGAGTTAATAAAACCTTTATAAGCAACAGTTTTTCGCCTTTTTCTCCAAGCTTTTCCTTTATAAATAAACTATCCATCAGTATCATTAATTCTTCTTTTTTTAATTTATCAACATATTCTAATGTGTCATCACTAATATTTTCAATTACTTCTGAAAATATATTTCTTAGATTACTTCTTAAAACACTTTCTTCATCAACTTTAAAATTATAATTTATATTTTTACTCTTTATGAAAAGAAGAATCTTCTCTTCTGAATAATCATTTTTATCATTCTCTTCTGCTGTTATATAAAATGGATTTACTTTTACTGCAACACTTATTGCTAGTGTCATTCTTACGGAAATTATTCCTGTTTTTCTTGTTTTATTAAAGGATCTACTATTACTAAATCCCCCTACCTCAATAGCTTCATTCCTTTCTTCTTTAGTTATATTTCTCCATATTTCCCTTACTCTCTTTTTAGTTACCTCTGTATTTAAACTTACATTTTTACTATTCATTTTTTTTATTAAGCTATAGTTAAGCAAATAAATCATCTCCTCTATATAAGTTATGTTACTCATATAAAAGAGGTTCTTTAAAATTTATCAATTAGCCCCTTTACATAGCTTTTAATACTCTCTAGCTTTCTATCATCTGTTAATTTTTCTAACTGTATTCTCCATATCCCATGCTCTTCTCTTAAATTTATCCTTTTTTCTTCATCTAAATTCTTTTGTAGTTCATTTAAAATCTCTTTCATCATCTCTTCCCATAAACCATAACTAGCCTTTGTATTTTCTAGCCTTATTACATCTTTTACAAACTCTTCCTTTAATTTTTCTTTATAGCTTATATACTCCTTTTCTAACTTAAGCTTCAATCTTTTTACCTCTCCACCTCTTTCTTTATTTAATTTTTCTTTTTGTAACTCTTCTATCTCTTTTATCGCCTTAATATAATCTTTTTCTTTCCTTAATTCTTCCACCTCTATAATTTTCATATTAAAGCTTGATTTAGAGTCTATGTCTTCTTGTAATAAATCTATTTTTTCTCTTAACACTTTGCTTATCATAGCCTCATTAATAGCATTCAACTTAACTTCTGCTAAATTTAGCTTATCTTCTTCGAAAAGCTTTTTACTTTCCACATATATATTTAAAGCCTCTAACTCTCTTTCTTCATCCTTAGTTTTAACTTGTATCTTATCATATAGTTTTATTGCTTCTTCAAACTCCTCCTTTCTTATTTCTTCCTCTGCTTCTTCTTTTAATTTTCTTATTCTTGTCCCCTTCAAATTTGCAAATATTGCTCCTTGAAACACCAATATCACAAATCCTAATAACAATGCTATTTTCATTATTTTTCTTCGCTTTGTATAATTCATTTTTTTCTCCTAAACAAGTTATCCTTTATTTTATGCAATCTTTAGTTTACTTGTTTAAAAAATAAAAGCCTTCTTAAATAAACTCACTAAGAGCTCATTTAAGAAAGCTTTTCTCTATTTCATATAATTATTTACTAAGTAATAACATCTTTCCTTAGTCATTTTTATATTTATTTCATTTTTTGAACTTGGTTGAGTCGCTTCAACAAGTGAATCTTTTCTACTTTTTTGCCAATCCTGCTCATCAGCCTCAAACTTTGTTTTGCTGTTACCTTCTAGTTTATTGTTTACTAAATTATATATTTTATTTAATTCATTATCCCACTTTTCTACAGCTTGCTTTTGTTCATCAATACTTCCATTCACTAAGCTATTTGTAGTGCTTTCTAAATTATTTAATTGAACTAAATATTTTTCCTTCTCTGTTTTTGCTTTACTCACATCTGTCACCTTTTTACTAGCAACATTCATTTCTTGTTTTGCTTTATTTTCATCGCTTTTTGTAGTTTTATAAACTCTAGCTCCAATAACCACTACTAAAATTGCTATAATTATTGCAACTATTATTTTTACTTCTTTTTTCATTTTCCCCTCCAAATTGCAAAGTTTGTATCTTTATGAATATTTTCTTTCTTTTAATAAATTTTACTAAAATTTTAAGTATTTTAAGTTTCAGATTTGTTAATTTTATATGTCTAAAATTATTTTTATAAGAAATTTTGTTAAAGTTGTTTTAGAGTAATGTTTTAACTCCCTTCCCTTACTTTTTTTGACACTTTGTTAAAAAAAGCTATAAAATAGTTTTTCTATTTTATAGCTTGATATGTTTTATTCTTCTATTATTGAAATACAATTATATTCTTTGCAATCAAACTCTTCGATCTTTACTTTTCTTTCTTCTGCAAGTTTAATTATATGCTTTATATTTTTATCATTTAAATCTTTAACTAATATCACTCTTGGATTTCTTCTTAATAATACTCTTGCTGTTTCTCCGACACTAAGCTTTATCTTGTTTATATCTTTAACTTTAAACACTTCTTTTATTTTTAAAGTTATATCCCTTGCATAATCTTCATTAATCTCTTTTAAATCATAT
>NZ_JBOFRG010000169.1:0-1906 GCF_051650885.1 Clostridium sp. | reverse complement strand
ATTTAATTTTGAAGAACCATCTACAAGCTTTTGTGTTCCAGATGCTAAACTTTCAGTTCCGTTTTGAAGTGCTGAAGCTCCTTCTTGAAGTTTACTTGAACCAAGGCTTGCCTTAGTTGCGCCATCATTTAGGGCATTTGCACCAGAATTTAATTTATCTAATCCAGTATTTAAACCTTCAGTACCTGTTGTTAGTTTTTTAGCACCTGAATCTAATTGTATAGACCCATTGTTTAATTTAACTAATCCATCGGTTAAGGCATTTGCACCTTCTGAAGCTGTTTTGAAACCATCTTTAGTTTTATAAAGGGTTTGGACTAAAGCTTCTGATGTACTTTTAGTTATAGACTCTGAAACAGATTGAACAACTGCTTGTGCACCAAATCCAGAAATTTCAGAGAATACAAAGTTTTTACCTTCATTTTGATAAAATTCAATTTGTGGTTTTTTAAATCCATCTGTTGTTGCATTTGCAATATCTTTTGAGAAGTCTTTAGGGATAACTAGCATTGCATAGTATTTTGTTCCATAAAGTCCTTCTTTAGCTTCATTATAATTAACAAATTTCCAGCCAAGGGTTGTGTTTGTTTTTAAATTATTTATAACTTCTTGACCTATGTTATATGTAGTGCCATCTTTACTGTATGGTGTATCTAAATTTACTACTGCAATTGGAACTTTATTAAAGCTAGTGTCATCATTCCAATAAGATTTTAAATACATTCCACCATAAAAGGCAGGGATTAATAAAATACCTAATAAGATTAATAAAAGCCATATTTTTTTCTTGTTTTTCTTTTTTTCTTTCATAAAATTATGAAACCTCCTTTAATTAAAAACAATTAATTAATAAAGCATTATCAATATTTATATTGTAATTCAAAAGATATATAATTTGAAATATATATTATTAATATACATATAGACTAGAATCTATATAGAAGGGGTTAGATATGGAATTATTACAATTAAAATATTTTCAATGTGTTGCAAAACATGAAAATATAAGTAAAGCAGCAGAAGAATTACATATAAGTCAGCCATCACTTAGTATAACTATAAAAAGGCTTGAAGATGAATTAAATGTACCACTTTTCACAAGGAAAGGAAGAAGCATTGAAATTAATACTTTTGGAGAGCATTTTTTAAAGCATGTAAATTCAATAATAAATCAAATTGAAAATTCAAAGCTTGAATTATTAGAGGTATATGGAAAAAAGAATAAGCATCTAACAATCTCAGCATCTACAAGTTTTTTCTTAGAAGGAGTATTAAAAGATTTTCTTCTAATAAAAGAGGAGATCACAATGTCTCAAACTATAAATACAAATGGAGAGATAATTGATAAATTGAAAGAAAGAAGCATTGATTTTGCTATAACATCCCCACCAATAGTAGATCCATCAATAGAAACTATTGATTTAATTGAAGAGGAAATAGTAGTTGTTATTCCTAAAACTCATATATTAGCTTATAAGGGGATGGTGTACTTAAATGAATTAAAAAATGAAGAATTTATCAGTTTAGCTTCAGAAAATTTTTTTAAAAAGATTACTGATAAAATGTTTTTGAATGCTGGGTTTAAGCCAAACATAAGATTTGAAGGAGATGGAGCTGTAATTTCTGAGCTTATGGAAATAAAGAAAGCAGTTGCACTTATTCCAATATCTATTTGCTTAAAATCTGAAAAAGAAAATTATACTATTTTAAGACTTAAAGATAATCTTAATAAAAGAAAAATTTCTATATCATATAGGAAAAATGCATTTTTATCTGAACTTGCAAAAGAATTTTTAGATTTTGTAGTAGAGTTCTATAAAGAAAGATGGTACACCATAGAAAATTATAAAAATTTAAAAGAAAATCAATAGACTATAAAAAAGAGAAAACTGCTAAAATTTTAGCA
>NZ_JBOFRG010000168.1:0-8235 GCF_051650885.1 Clostridium sp. | reverse complement strand
ATATTTATAATTCCAACTAAAAAACTTGTTTTTAGTTGCCCTAAGTTAGGTAATAATACTAAAGGAAATGCTAATGAACCTATTAATGCTCCTATATAATCAAAGCTTAAAATATTTGCTATTGTTTCTTTCAAGTTTTCCTCTTCTTCATCTAACATTCTAGTTAATATAGGAATTTCAAGACCTACCAAAATACCAATTATGATTATACAAATATACATAAATACAAAATATATTTCTGTATATGCATATGTATAAAATAATATAAATCCTGAAAATCCACCCACAACTCCAAGCAATAATTCAACTATAATAAACTTATCAAAAAGGTTCTTGTCTATTCTTTTTGACATTGCTGAACCTATTCCCATTGCACTCATAAATAATCCAATAGTTATAGAATATTGTTTTACACTATCCCCCATTAAATATGAACTAATTGCACCTATAATAAGCTCATAGATAATTCCACATATAGCAATTAAAAATACTGCAAATAAGATTGGTGTTATACTTCCCCTCTTCTTCTCCATTTTCACCTTTTTAGAAGTTTTATTCTGTTTAGTAAAACCTCTAACTCCCCCTTTATTTATTTAGGAGCTACTGAAAATGTAGCTCCTTTTTCTATGCAATACTTGCACTTATTACAATTGCAATACTAACAAAAATTCCTGCAACAGCAAGTCCTGCTGCAATATTATGTTCATCAATCTCTTTATTTAAATCAAATGGCAAAATAAAATCAAAAATCTTATATCCTATTGCACAAAATATTATTCCTATAAAAAAATACATAATACTTCCTAATATCTGTTCCATACTTCCTCCTTAATAAATAGTCGCTTTAACAATTATTCCTATAGCTAAAAATATTCCAACTAAAACTATTCCCATTGCAGGGTTTTTTTCTTTTATTTCTCCTGCAAAATCATATGGTGTTATTAAGTCAAAAAACTTATACCCTACAAACATTAAAATTAAACCCAATGTTGCATAAGCCAAAGTTGATACTATTCCAATCATTCCTTCACCTCCTATTTTCCAAAGCTTGTTCCACCACCTGTACTTTTTCTAGTTCCTGTGCTTGAATTTCTCACACTATTTGAACTTCTCATAGTACTTCTCTTATTTTTAAAAACCTTAGATGCATCATTTGCTGCAGAAACTACACCATAAGTTCTAAAAAACTTTCCTGGTCTATGAACTGCCTTATAGCCTCCGCCATCTAAGTACTCTTCATTAGACACCTGTATATAAGTAATTCCCTCTTCTCCCTCATATACTAAAATTTCTTCATCATAATAATTTAGCAATATAGCTTTTCCACTAGCTAAAACTTCTTTTCCAATAGGGTTCATTATATTTTCTATCTCTTTTACTGTTTCATCTACATTTAAATTACTTTTATAGACTTCAGCTTTTTTATTGTTAATTGAATTTGTTAAACTTGTTTCATACTCTAAAATTCCGCTACTTATAATACTTTCATTAATTGACTGTACTTCAAATTCGTCATCCTCATCTCCACATGCCACTAATGAAAATATGCTAATTATAAGCATAAAAATTAATAAAATCCTCCTCTTCACATTTTCCCTCCATATTTTTAACCATAAATTTCAACATTATATTCTTTTATATCTCGTCCTACACTATATTCTTTTTCTAATCCCCAAGTTTCTACGCTAAAATATTTTTCTTCATTTCTATCACAGTACTCCATAAACCTGACTTCTGTACCAACTTTAATACCTAACCCCTCACATTTTTCTACTACCGCTACCCCACCTTCATCTAAATTATATTTAACATTTTCATAAATAAAATTTTTTCCTACTTCTACCTCCGGTCTTTTTATTTCTTCATATAACCCTATTTCTATTTCATCATCCATTTCAACACTAAGCCACTTAACATCAAAAGCATCCTTTAACTTATATTCAATCCACTTCCATCCATCACATGTAAAATGAATTATTCCTTCTATTTCATAATCAAGCTCTTCAATACAAACCATATCTCCAAGCTTCAAATTAAATAATGTTTTCTTTTCCATTCTTTTTTCAGCTTCTAATGAATTATTCGATTTAACAATATTTTTTAATCTATTAAATATCCCCATATCTTCTCCCTTAATTATTCTTTACCTTAATAAGTATTTAAAGCTAACTTAAAATATACTCTTAAGTTAGCTTATCTTTAATTTATTTTCCCATTTTTTCTTTTAAAGCTGCTAATTGATCTAAAACAACTGAATCTTCCTCATTTAACTTATCAAACTCAGCCTCTAATTCATCCTTTTGTGATAAATTATCTAATTCTACAGTTGCATCTGCCTCATACTCTAAACTATCAACCTTTTCTCCAATTCTATTGAAGGTATCAAAAACACTTGTGTCATTTAAACTTGCCATAGTTGAGTGTATAGATTTTTGAGCCTCTGCTCTTTTAGTTCTAGCAATAAGTAAATTCTTCTTTCTTTTTGCCTCTTCAATTTTATTAGATAATTCTTTAAGACTACTTTTCAATTTATCAGTTGCAAGCTTTTGAACCTTCCATTCTTCTTCATACTTTAATGCAATTCCTTCATACTCAGCCTTTCTTTTTAGAGCCTCTATTGCTAAAGTATCATTTCCTGCTCTTACTGCAAGCTCTGCCTTACTTCCCCATTCATTAGCCTTTCTTTCTTGAGTTTCATATTCTTTTTTCAATCTTTTTTCGTCTGCAATAGCTCTTGCAACTTCTGATTTTGCCTTTGTATATTGCTCACTCATATCAAGTAATAATTGAGTTAACATTTTTTCTGGGTCTTCTGCCTTTGATATTGCATCATTTATATTTGATTTAATTACTGTTGATAATCTTTGAAAAATCCCCATAATAACACTCTCCTTTTACATAAAGCCTTTAAATATTTCTTTATGATGTGCAATCGATAGTTCAATACTTTCTATGGATGCTCTAAATTCATTTAAATCTAAATTTTCTGCTCTTAAAGTGTCTACTATAACTACATTATCATCTTCTAATGCATATGCACCATGAACTAAATCGTAAGCATTTAGTTCTAATAATTTCTTATAAAAATTCACACTACAATTTTTTAAAATTTCCATTACCTTTATTCTAAAAACAACAATATTATCATTAAGATATATTACAAGCTTATTATTTTTATCTAAATCCTCTATTAACCACATATTTTTATGAATTATCTCATAACTTAAATTCATTTCTATTAGGTATTCTTCAATTAAATTTCTTTTTTCCATAAATTCCTCCCACTATTACTCTTCTTACTTAACATTTATATTAAGTTTTTTTTATTTTATTACAAAATAAAAAGACATCACACGATGTCTTTTAAGCTATTTAATAAATATTCTATTATTTTTCAAAATTAATTTTATCTTTTATTATATATAATGGTCTCTTATTTACTTCATCAAACATTCTAATTATATATTTACCTAGTATAGATAGTACTCCAAGTAGTATAGCTACTACAAAATTAATATATGTTATTAAAATAAATGTATCACTTATTCTATGTCCTATTATTAAGTCAACAATCATCCATATTATCTGAACTGCAAGAGCTAAGAAAAATAACATAGATAATCCTCCTATTAAATTAATAGGTTTATGTGAAAATGATATAATTCCGTCTTCTGCTAATTTAAGCATCTTCTTTAATGGATATTTTGATTCACCTGCAAATCTTTCTGCTCTATCAAACTCTACATATGTCTGCTTAAACCCAAGCCATGAAACCATTCCTCTTACAAAACGATTCTTCTCTTCCATACTATTAAATACATCTACTACCTTTCTATCCATTAAACGATAGTCTCCCGTATTTTTTGGAATATCTACATCAGACATAAAATCTAAAAACTTATAAAAATACTTTGCTGTTATAAGCTTAAAGAAACTTTCTCCATCTCTCTTTTTTCTTTTTGCATAAACTACATCAAAACCAGCTTCCCAATTTTTCACCATGTCCACTATAAGTTCAGGTGGGTCTTGAAGGTCTGCATCTATAACAACTACTGCATCACCTTTTGCTTCTTTTATACCTGCTGTTACAGCAATCTGATGCCCAAAATTTCTAGCAAAATCTATTATCTTTATATTTTTATCTTCCATTGCAAACTCTCTAAGTCGTGGAAGTGTATTATCTGTTGAACCATCATTAACAAAAATAATTTCATAAGTATAGTTATGTAAACCAATCATAACTTCCGTTAATCTTCTATAACATTCATCTACAACTTTTTCTTCAAAATACATTGGAACTACTACTGATATTAATTTCTTCATATGTTTATCCCCTAACATTTAATTTCCTATACTACTTTAACACTTTTAATATACTTTAACAAGAAATAAAACCATCCTGTTTTTACACAAGATGGCTTAATTTTAGTAACGTAACTTCCCTGTTTTTACTGCTCTTTCTCTTTGAAAGTCCAAAGCTTACTTCCAACAAAATTAATTAATGTAGTTACTACTATAACTAAAATTTGTGCAACTGTTTTATTTAAATCAAACTCTTTAACTAAAATAAATAATAATCCATTGTTTATCCCTAATACTATAAGATTAACAATTATAAACTTTATAATTGTATGAATTGATTTACTCTTTGTCTTAAATACCCACACATTATTCCAAATGTAACTATTAATCATTCCAATTCCATACCCAATAGAATTAGCAAAAATATAATTTAATCCACAGAACAATAAAATATTATACACAACCATATTTATTAAAGTATTCAATATCCCCACAAACCCAAACTTAACTAGCTTTTCCATCATAGTCCTCCAAATTTTCTACTCTCTTTTCAAATAAATAAAATAAGCTTTAAAGCTTATCCCTATCAATTTTATCATATCTAATAAGAATTTTATATCCTTTAGACTTCTTCCCTTTCATTATTTTCTACTTCTTATTATTTCCTTATTTTTTTCTTTTAAGTAATAATAATCCATTTAATTTGTTATAATAAAATTGCTATACTTTACAGATATAATGGGGGAATTTTATGAAAAAGAAATTATTATGGGGATTAGGAATTATTTTATCACTAGCTTGCTTATATGGAGTAATCTTTTATTTTAGCTTTTTTCAAGGGGATGCTTATATAAAAGATGGTATTGTCCATGTAAATGCTGTAAAAAAAGATGGACTCAATAAATACAAGCAAATAGCAACAGACTACAAAATATCTTTGCCAGAGGCTAAACCTTTATCAGGAGTTTCATTTAAAGTTCTTGGTACTGATTTACCTAATGCAGTAAAACCACTACTTTATGGAAAACGATATTATTTACCAATAAACTATATATCAAATTTATTCCATTTTACTTATCAAAATAAAACACTTAAACATAATACTACAACTATAAATTTAGCAGATAAAACTTGGCTAATTAATGAAAAGTCTTATACACCACGTGGTATATTGTTAAACTATAACAACATAGATTATATTTCATTGTCAGATATTGAATATCTATTTAATTCAACTATAATTTTTGATGATGAAAATAACTCAGTAAATATATTAAACTCTTCACTAAATAAAAGAGATGCAGAAGCTAAACCTCTTAAAGATGGGAAAGTAGCTTTATTACGATTTGAAGATGTAACTGCTGGAAGCTCTTTTGAATCAACAATATCACAAGCTAAATTCAAAGCAATGGCAGACTCATTATATAAAAACGAACTTAAATTTAATGTTACATGGATTCCTAGATATGTTTATCCTGAACAAAAAATTGATAATGATTTAACCGCTTCTGATAGCTTTAGCAATATAGGCTTCATAAATATGTTAGACTATCTTATAAATAGTAACGGTCAAATTGGGCTTCATGGATATACTCATCAAGCAGGTGATACATCTAGTGCTGTTGGTAGTGAACTAACAAAAGACGATAATTCTACTGATGCAGAAACTAGAAAAGTTATTGAAAGTGCAATTTATACTGCAAATTACTTAAACATTCCAGTTCACTTTTTTGAAAGTCCACATTACCACGCAACAACTAACCAGAAATCGATTATAGGCGAATATTTTCAATATCAATATGAGCCATATAATATTTTTAAATATACAGCTCTTGAACAAACCTCTAATGAGAACTTATTTATTCCAACACCTCTTAGCTATGTTAAAAATAGAGATGCTAGTTCTATTCTAAAAAAATTAGAATCTAGTCCACCAAATTTCCTAGCCTCTATGTTTTATCATCCAAGCATAGAATTAGATTATATTACTTTAAATACTACAAACAATCTATTTGAGCCTACCTTCACTAAAGATTCAATTTTACAGCAACTTATTGAAGGTTTTAAATCAAATAATTATACAACTATTCATCCAACTGATTTTAATAATTAAACAAAAGGACTATCTCGCCTTTGAGATAGTCCTTTATTTACATTTCATAAAATTCATTTTACCAAATTAAAATTTGGAGACCCACTTATACTAAAGTGTAAGTTCGTCTTGCCAAATTAAAATTTGGAGACCCACTTATACTAAAGTGTAAGTTCGTCTTGCCAAATTAAAATTTGGAGACTCACTTATCTAACCTTATATGTTTCTTTTGGTTTGTTCCAAAAGAAACATATACTTGTCCCGATAATAGCTCCAATGGAATCTATTAAAACATCTGTAGCTCTTCCTGCTCTTCCTGCCACAAATAACTGATGTACTTCATCTGTAATTGCATAACCTATTGTCACTAATAGTGCTATCATCATAGCTTGCCTTCTATTATAGAATAATATAAATGCATTATATGAAAGAATTCCTAATATTGCATATTCAGTTATATGTGCTCCCTTTCTAATTATAGTAGTTGCTATATCCACATATGCAACATCTATAGTGATTCCTAACTTCTCTATTAGCTTTAAAACAAAACCACTTTGAGCACTCGATACATCTGCTGGTTGATGTGACATATAAAAAATAAATATCATCCATCCAATTAATAAAGCTAAGTTTATTATTTTCTTTCTCTTCATCTCTATACCTTCTCTTCTTATAATATATCCATTCTATTATATATATCCTAAACAGTAAAGAAAAGTAAAAAAAATAGAGTTTCTATCTTCTTTAGGTAGGTTTTGTGATAACTGACCTAAAATAAATAGTTCCTCTATTAATTGCAATTTTATCTATCTTCAACTATATATCTATTTATATATGCTAAAGATTCTTCAATTATACCTTGTCCCTTTTCTACATCTTCTAATTTCATTTCTAAACTTCCCATTCTTTGACTAATCATAAATAACTCATCTTTCACATCATTTAATAATTTATCTCTAAAGGAAATTTGATTTCCAAATTCATCAATTAAAATTTTCTCTGGTGGCTCCCCACACTCAATACACTTTGCAAAAACTACATTTTTATCTGTATCTAAAAATAATTTAAATGTATCATTCTTACAGGCTTCACATATTGAAACTAAATGATACCCTGTTTCATTCAAATCATATATTTCATTGTCATTACATTCGCTACATATTGCTTCTATTTTCCCTTCAGAATCGCAACTCTTTATAAAAAATTTATTTCCACTACATCCCTCTTTATGACATACAACAGTTCTTATCATATATAACCCCTCCCACAGCACATGAAATTCTTTTGGTTTTCTTCTCTACATAAATATATGCTGTATATATATTTTTATTCCTAAAAATAAAAATATCATGTGGCTCATGATATTTTTGTTATTTCTCTATTCTAATAGTTATTAATCTCTTCTTGAACTACTTTTATTTTTTTATCAATTTCCTCTGTTTTTTTGTTCGCTAAAATTAAATCTCTTTTTTCTAGCTTAAGTTCTTTAAGCCTATCCTTTAGTTCATCTATTTTCTTCACAAAAAACACTCCCTATGTTAGCATTTAATACTTTTTTATATTATGCTATTTCTATTTTATATGTACCTAAAATAAAAGTATTAATTAAATTTCTTTATTATATTATAATACTAAAGTTACCATAATATAACTCTTTTGCACAAAAAAAAGTCATGAACTATTGTTCATGACTTTCCACCTATTTGGTGGAGATAAAGAGATTCGAACTCTTGACCCCCTGCGTGCAAGGCAGGTGCTCTCCCAACTGAGCTATACCCCCAAAATGGTGGACCTTCAGGGACTCGAACCCCGGACCTACCGGTTATGAGCCGGTTGCTCTA
>NZ_JBOFRG010000167.1:0-43777 GCF_051650885.1 Clostridium sp. | reverse complement strand
CAATATTTCTTTTCTTTACTCTCTCAATTGCATCACTATAAACAACTGTATCATATCCTCTGTTTATTTTTCTTCCTGTTTTATCAGAAACTGTTTGAAGCCCTATCTCTATCCACACATATAACTTCTTATTCATTTCCTCAATCAAATCTAAAACTTCTTCATCTAAACAATCTGGTCTTGTTGCTATAGCAAGTGCAACAACACCTTCTTGATTTATTGCCTCTTCATACTTTCTTTTAAGTTCATCAATAGGTGCATATGTATTTGTGTAAGCTTGGAAATATGCTATATACTTTCCTTCTTTCCACTTTTTATTCATCATATCTTTAACATCTATAAATTGCTTTGATATAGATATTTCTCTATCTCCAGCAAAATCACCAGAACCTCTTTCACTACAAAAAGTACAACCACCCTTTGCAACTTTTCCATCTCTATTAGGACATGTAAATCCACCATCTAATGAAATTTTAAATACTTTTTCACCAAATTTTTGTCTTAAAAAATGGTTTAGATTATTATATCTTTTACCATTCCACTCTTTAATCATTTTTCTCCTCCATGTTATAAGTAATTTTTACTTTATCATATCACAGTTGCTCCTTTTGTTAAAATTCCTATTAAACTTTATCTATAGATTTTTCTTTTAAATCAATAGTGTATTCTCCTAATAATTCCTGATAAATTCCATTAACATTCTCTCGCTTCTTTACATTTATTATTACATTTGATTTAACTGACGCTAAGTATTCTACTGTATATCTATCATCTGGAAATAATTTTTGTAAATCTATTGGTAACAATCCTCCATCAGGAATACCATATATATTTATGCCAGATGTATTATTGCTTCTTTCATATCCTACAATTAATGCATCATTTTCTTCAGAAAATATAAATTCCTTTACTTTTGCATTAGAAATAATATCGCAATATACTATTTTCCCTGCTATAGGTTTTTCAAATATCTTTTTCATATCATCTGATGTTAGCCCTTCTGCAAGGTTTGCAACTCTTGCCATAGCAGGTCTTGCATTTTCAAGTATAGCAACTCCAATAAACGTATCTTTCCCATCTGTTGTACTAAAAGCTACATAATTTCCATCAAAACTTACTCCTAATGTCTGAAACTCCTTTTTAGGGATACTGTCTTTATTTAACATAACCTCTTCATTCCTTGGATATAAAGCATTTGGGATTACTTCTAAATTTGTTACTACATCTATGTTAGACGCCCCACTATCTATCATTTTAATAGCACCCTTTGTTGCAAAAATTTCTTTATTTATTCTACTCTTCACTTCTGCTATTTTATACTCATCATTTGAATCTCTTAAAACTTTAATTATCCACATGTCTAAATCACATTTTTTATCCCCCATTTTACTCTTAACAACTGCTGTTTCTAAATAAACACCATCACTTACCTCAGTTGCTCTAATTATTTTATAAGAAACTATGGGTAAAGCCTCTTTATTTAATATAGTTTTTGAAGCAAGTTCCTTTGTTGCTATTTCATTTGCTCCTATTACATCACCCTTTTGAATTCTATAGACATATTCTATAGCTTTTAATTTTGCTGTTTCTACATTAAAAATATTGACATCATCTGACTCTATTTTCTCACAACCTATACAAAAAAATAAAACAAGTAGTACTATAACTACATACTTTTTCCTCACTCTAAAATCCTCCCTAATCTTTAACTTTTCTTAGTTTTTCATTTTAAAATCTCTATTATTCACTTTTATTAGAATATTTTTTAAGCTTTACCTATATATTGTTAAGAATACTAATTTTAAAAGGAGTTTTTTATGAGAAATTTATCTAAAATTTTTCAAATAGCAGCGGTATTTATTGGAACTATAGTTGGTGCCGGTCTTGCATCAGGTCAAGAGATAACCAACTTTTTTACATCCTTTGGACCTAAAAGCTTTATATTTATAATCTTCTGTGGGATTTTTTATATAATAATTGGTTCAATTATAAGTAAAATAAGTAGCAATAAAAATCTTCATTCTTATAATGATTTTATTAATGTTATCAGCCCCAATTTCTTTGGGAAAATAACTGGACTTACAACCACTTTTTATCTTATCTCAAGCGCTTCAATAATTCTTGCAGGTAGTGGTGCTTTAATTCATCAATTTTCAGGAATTCCAAAGCTTGTAGGTACTTTTTTGATGATAGGTGTATCTCTCTTCTTTTTATATAGAGGAACAGAAGGACTTATTGAAGTAAACTCATTTATAGTGCCAACATTAATTTTTACAATCACTGTTATAACAGGACTTTATTTATTTTTTTGTATGGACAACATAAGCATATCTTCAATTATTCAAAGCTTTCCTAAAAAAGAAGGAAGTCTTACTATCTCAACTATCCTTTACGCAGGATATAATGTACTTTGTTGCTGTGGTGTTTTAGTTCCTTTATGTACATCAGTTAAAGACCATAAAATAATGAAAAAAGGGGTTATAGTTGGAGCAGTAGGACTTACATTATTATCATTAATGATAAACTTCCTACTTTTTATAAACGTTCCTTACACCTTCCAATATGAAGTACCACTTCTTTTCGTAGCTAAAAGATTTGGAACAGTAATACAAGCTTTATTGCTTATAGTAATCCTTATGGAGATGTTCTCAACAGAAGTATCAGATGTTTATTCCATCGGAAAAACTCTAGAACAAACCCTCAAAATCCCATTTAAGAAAGCTGTTATATTAGTTTTATTAATAGCCTTTCCAATATCTCTTATAGGCTTTGGTAACTTAATTAAAACTTTGTATCCTATGTTTGGATGTCTTAGTTTAATATTTGTTTTCTTTTGCATTAAATACTATATTAAAAATGAATTCAAACGTAAATAAAGGACTGCTTTTAAGCGGTCCTTTATCCATTTAATTCTGCAATTTTAGTAACTCCTGTGTATATTTCTGATATTTTATACCAGGTTGCATAATCTACAACTCCTGTTTGATTTAATCCAAACACTCCTTGAAAAACCTTTACCTGATCCGCAACTGCCTTTCCATAGCTTCCATCTACAGCTACCTTAGGTATCAATGGATAGTTTACAGCTATTCTATTTAAAAATTGCTGTACTGTTCTTACCGGCTCTCCACTTGCTCCAATATTTAATGAATATCCTGGGTAAGATTTTGGGCTTCCCTTTACCTTTTCTGCAGTTTGCAAAACTATATTATTTCCATAGTAATATTTTAAAATTTCAAATGGTGTTTTACCTTGGTCACCTAAAGTTTTGCTCCCCCATTGGCTAAACCATGCAGGACATTTTACTGTCGTTCCATTACAATATTGTGTTAAAAGAGGTTGCTTTCTCCCTGTTCTTTTAACAAATGTAGAAAAGATTTCATCTACTGCAACACTAATGCTTTCATAAATAGTTCTTCCATAAACAAATGCATGGTCATATGCCGTAGAATTTGTTATATCAAAAGGATATCCCTTTGCTCTATACCACTCTGTGTATATTCTATTTAAAGTAAATGAAATTATACAAAATATGTTTGCTTGAATAGTAGTCTTAGGCCAAGTAGAATATATCTCACTTGATGCTACATTTTTTATATAATCTTTATAAAGTAGTTTATAATTTTTCCCTCCTTGGCTTGGATTTCCTTCATGCACCACAATATATTCAGGTACTACTGGCTTTGGAAGTACAACTCCACTTGATGGTGGTGGAAGCTTTTTCATTTCTGCTTCTGGAATTTTTTCTGGAAAATTTCCATACAACCTATTATCTAATACTGTTATTATACTTGGATTCGCAGCTCCTTTTTTAGGCTTTAAATTACACTTTTGATATGCAGTTTCTCCTGAATAAATTTGACATCCATTTACTATAAAATCTTCAAATCCATCCTTTTGAATTTTAATATCATATTGGCTATATGGAATTTTTCCTGTTGGTGTTTCACTATTTTTCTTTGGTGGTGCATCTAATTCTATAATTTCTGTAAGTCCTGATGAATCTGTACTTAACATAACTTCTCTTGCACGCTTTTTTGAGCGTCTTCCAGTAGTTATTATTGCTTTACATCCATCTAGTGGGATATAGTCCTCTCCTTTAAAACATTGTATCTTTAACCTTCCTTTTTCAGGCATAAATATACTCCTTAGTATTACTCTTATAATTAATTTATTCCTTACTCCCTTTTTGGTTCATTGTTTTTAGGAATTCTTATAAATAACTCTCCTACATCATAAGTTCTAAACATACTTTCCTCTTGTTTTTTCCTCATATTATCAAATACACCTTTCATATCTATCATTCCATATCCCCACTCTTTATTAGGATAAGAATCTCCGGGTCTCATTTTAGCTCCTCTTATTAAATAAGTTTTCATTTTAACAGAATACATAGTCGTATCATTTCCATCAATTACTCCCCATTGCATCATAAGCGCTGCACACCCTGCTACAACAGCTCCTGCAATAGATGCTCCACTTGATACTTGTGTTCCTCCTCCTGGAAGTAATGTTATTGCATCCACTCCTCCTGCTACAACATCTGGCTTTATTCTTTCATCTCTTGTATTTCCTCTTCCTGACTTACTCACTGTTGCATTATTATTTTGATTATAATACCCTACTGATATTATATTTTCTGCTGTAGATGGCATTTCTAAAGTACAATATTGGCTTGAATTTAAAAATTTTGTTCCATCTCCAATCAAGCTTCTTTGTGGTATCCATGCATCATACCTTCCATCAACAATATAGTCTCCTATAAGCTTAAACTGCCATATCCCTTCCTTTAAGTCAGTAGCTTTTATACGTATAACTTCATCTCCTGTTACTTCCTCCGGAATAAGGTATTGTATAAAAATACTTGTTTTTTCAAAAACAAATCTTATCTCTTCAATTTGTTTTAGTTTTGCTTGTATCTTTTCAATTACTTCTCCTGAAGGGGATACTATTCCTAATGAAACTTTATCTGGTTTTCTACACCAAATCTCAAAATTAAGATTACCTTGATTTTTATCTACTAATAATTCTATAGTCTTTGTATCTCCTGACTTTCTAAGCATTCCCTCTGTATGAGAATCTTCATTCCCCTCATTACCAGTGTTTGCAACAACAACAACACCTTTCTTCTTTGATAAATCATCTATATATCTCTCAATTATAGTGTTTCCATCATGAGAGCCTAAATTTGTTCCAAGTGGTACATATATAACTATTGGCATTAACCTTTCCTTTGCTATACCTAATAAATGTCTTATTCCAAGAAGTATATCTGAATTTTCATATCTTCCTATTCCTTCTTTTGTTACTCCAGCTTCTTTTAAATAATTTTCAGATGCATTTTTAAGCTTAACTATAACAAACTTACAATCTGGTGCTGCACCTATAATCTCTGGATTTTTTCCCCTGGCTCCAATTATTCCTGCCACCATAGTTCCATGTCCATTCTCATCCTTACTTTCAACAATAGTATATGGGTCTCCACCTGAAGCCTTTAAACTTAAGCTTTTATTTATATCAGCATCATCATATACCTTTCCATAATGATGCCATACTACAGGAGGTCCTTTTACAGTTTGATCCCATATTGATAGTATTCTTGTTGTATTATCTTCATTTATAAATTCTGGATTCAAATAATCAATTCCCGTATCAACTATTCCAACTAACACGCCCTTACCTGTAAGTGATAAATATGGATTATTATTAAAAAGATATGTCCCTGCAGACTCAGTTGGTGATATTTTATTTAAAGTAT
This sequence comes from Clostridium sp., assembly GCF_051650885.1. GTDB lineage: Bacteria > Bacillota > Clostridia > Clostridiales > Clostridiaceae > Clostridium. The sequence continues at coordinate 38,019 of NZ_JBOFRG010000167.1, read as the reverse complement.
AAACTGGTGACGCTTCCACAAATACAATTTGCTTAATTTCCTCTAACATTTTAGCCATAATATCAAACGGTGCTTCTAATACAGCTATTCTATCATCTAAAATTATAAGTTCAGCTCCATTATATTTACTTACTTCTTTTTCTATGTCACCAAAGTATTCTACAATTTTTCTAGCTCTATCCATTCTCATCCCCCTCATTTTTTCATTATTTAAAATTTCAAACGTATTTTGAAGACATGCTACTCCATACCCCCAAATTGAATTTGGATATAATTCATCTGGTCTATTTCTTTTTGCACCTTTTACAAGATAACTTTTAAGCCTTTCCCCAAACAAAGATTTGTCATTCTTTTGAACTATTCCCCATTCCATTAACAATGCTGCTATCCCTGTAATATGAGGTGCTGCCATTGAAGTTCCCGTTTTTGTATCAAACCCATCGGGAATTAAAGACATTATATTTTCACCTGGTGCTATAACTTCTGGCTTTATTACATCATTTGAATATATAGCTCCTCTTCCACTAAATGCTGATATGTTATTCGTTACGCTATTATAGCTTCCAACTGATATAACATTTCTAACAGTTGCTGGAATTCCTATTGTAAAAAATGGGTCTGCATTTAAAAATTTTGTTTCTGGGTTTAAGCCTTCTTGTATTGGAAGCCATATATTAAACCTTCCTCTCTTTCCATCAATTGAGTTTATTTTAATTCTCCATCTTCCTTCTTGAATAAATTCTGCATTAGATACAATTGTTATTAAAATTTCCCCCATCAAATCAAATGGCTTTGGCCCTGACATATAAAAAAGAACACTGTCATTCCCCACACTAATTTTATTAAATCCTTTTTTAAGCTCCATTGTTCCTGAACTTAAATCAGATGAGTTTAACACCTCAACAGTAATTCTACTTAAAACATCTAAAAACATTGAAAATGTAATTGAACCTTCTCCTGATCCAACATTAAAATCAATTTTTTCTTCTACCCTTAAATCTCCAAATACATGATGAGATATTGAACCTTCATTTCCAGCTGCAACCACCATCGTTACTCTCTCTAAATCACAAACTGTTTCTATATATTTTTCTAACAATGAATTTCCATTATGTGCACCATCATTTGTACTTAAGCTTAAATTTATAACTAATGGCATATCTAGTTCTTTAGACTTATCTACTAAAAATTTTATTCCTCTCATTATTTGTGTACTTATACTAAACTTCCCTCTAGTCGCTTTAACCATTGCAATTGAAGCCTTTGGTGCAACTCCATATTTATCCTTTGGAATATTACCACCAGCACAAGCGATTCCTACAACATGGGTTCCATGCTCTATCAAATCATAAGATGGAACTATCTCTTCAGGATTATTTGATTTTAAAGCCATATTTATTTCTGCTTTCGTAAAAACTTTTTCAAGCTCTAAATCCCAAATATACTCAATCCTTGTTTCTCCATTTTCTTTTCTAAATCCTATATTTTTATAATCTATACCAGTATCTATAAATCCAACTAAAATACCTTCTCCATATAACTTATATGCATTTTGGACTTCAGGAACACAAATATCTCTATTACTATAAAAATCACTTGTGTACACAGTCTTTGGTAATTCTAAATATTGAAACTGACTTAAACTATTAAGTTCTTGTATTTTATCCACAGGAATAGTAATTATTCCGTACCCATATCCTAGTTTTTCATACTTTCCGCCTAAGTTTTCCACAGATTGTGAAATTTTATCCACATTATCCCCACTTATACCCACAACTTCTATGGATTGTTTCTTATCTTTCTTATTTCCTCCATTAATAAATTCAACCTTATCTGCTAAATCTCGATTACCGATTGAATTATATAATCTAATTTTTGAATCTAACCTTTCCTCCCTCATAAATCTCTCCTACATAAATTTCTTATTCTTATAATATGAAACTTATACAAAACTGCTATCATAGTAAGTTTTTGTTGACTTATATAAATATAAAGACTATACTTAGTCCATAGTCAAAAAAGAGACACCTTAATATCGCGGGGTGGAGCAGTTGGTAGCTCGTCGGGCTCATAACCCGAAGGTCGTAGGTTCAAGTCCTGCCCCCGCAACCATAAAGACTTTCTAAAAGTCTTTTTTTTATGAAAACAGTATTTTTATTCAAAATACTAAAATTTCAAACTTTTAAAATATATTCCTTGACTTCTACTGATATAAGGACTATACTTACAACAGTCGGTAAGGAAGAAATTAAAACATTTAATATCGCGGGATGGAGCAGTTGGTAGCTCGTCGGGCTCATAACCCGAAGGTCGTAGGTTCAAGTCCTGCTCCCGCAACCACAAAAGACTTTTTTATAAAAGTCTTTTTTTTATGCAAAAAAAACCACCAGTTAAAACTGATGGTTAAACTAAAAATAATTTTATTCTCTACTTTTTCACTGCAACTATAAGATTTCTGTTTATTGCTTGATCCACTCTGTGTATATATCCGTTAAATGGCTCTTCATCTAAAACTGTAAAGTTATTTTCTTCTAAAACTTCTTTTACATCCTCATACTTTAAAGTAAATTCATTAAATGAAATACATAATGCACCCTTTACTTTTAATACGTTTTGCCATGCTGGAATACAATTTTTTAAAAGCTCTAATGGACTTCTATCCATTGTAGAATCTCCTTCTGCCTTGCTTCCATGTTGCACACCATAAGGTAAATCTGATACTAATATATCGCATGAATTTCTTTTTAATAAAAGATTTGCATTTCTTGTATCTGATAAGAACAGATTAAAGTTTTGTGTATTTCCACAAGTAAAATCTTCTTTTGTACTTGCCATATCTACTATAAAGCAGTCTGCTATTTTCTTTCCTTTTATTCCTGATCTTTTTTCTTTTTGTGCTTTATGCTTATATTTTCCAAGCTTTAAATATCTAATGATATAGTTTTGAATTTCTTGTGTCCACTGTGCATTTATCTCTATTCCTGCTACATCAAACCCTCTTATAAGCCCTTCATAAAGAGTTGTTCCTTTTCCGCACATCGGGTCTATTAATTTAATTTTTTTACTTCCTGTTTTACATGCACTTAATGCTAAATTTACCATTAGTCTTGTAAATTGCTCATTTGTTTTTCCTGTGTACTTTAATATTTGAACCATACTTTCTGGGAATGTTCTAAAATCTTTTACTATAATTGGCTTTAATAAATTTCCTTCAACAATCTCAAACATTGCATAGTATATTGATGCTGTACCTATAGCCTCAAAATCTTCTTCCTTTAATTCTTCCTTTGTATTAAAGCAAATACTTGCAGGTAATCCTAAATCACCTTCAAACATTTCTTCTATATGTACTTCCCTTGCTCCTAAAATAGCCTTAAGTTCAGAGTATGCTATATTTAAAGCCGTATCAAAATATATTCTATTGTGTCCTGGATTTGCTAAAATTACGTATCTATTCATAGTTTTATCCTACCTTCTTCTTTTTGATAAGCTTAATTTTACAATACTTGATAACTAATTTCTATATCTTTTATAAAATATACGTATTTCTTCTATATCCTTTAATCATGCTATACTTATTTATAGAAAGGTTGTGATTTTATTTATGGTAGATTTAAGCAACTTCATAGATTTTACTTTTATTAAGTTAAGAAGATTAGAAATAAATCAAGGTGTTTCTATTTTAACCTTTAAAAAAGATAGAAAGGTCTCTGTTATAAAGCGTACAGATTCCTATGATGTAATTGAAGATGGTTTTTTCAAAGAAACCTTTAAAGCTTTAGATGAAAGAGGCGTTAGAAAACTTTTAAAATCTATGGTAAAAAAAGAATTTCCAAGAAGTAATAGACTTCATTTAGCAGTAATAGAAGGTGACATAAATGTTTAATATTAAAATTGACGATAATCATATATTAAAGAAATTTTTCAAAAAATTCTCTACTCATGAGGAAGCAATAATAAAAAATATCCATACTGTTCTTCCTGTTTTTATTACAGAAAAGCCTTATAAAATAAAAACTGCTCATGGTTTAAAATATAAAGGTGATATTATTTATGAATATAAGGTTGTAATTAATAAATTCACTAACTTTAGAGCAGCCTATACATTAAAAGATAATGATATCTTAATAATCTTTATCTCAGACACTACGATAAAGAGAGACTTTGTAAATTTATTATCTTCATTAAATGATGTAAGTAAGTAAAATTAAACCCACTAGCGCTTTGCTAATGGGTTTAATTTTATATTTTAAATTTCAAAAATCTTGCCTTCATACTCATTCCAGCTTTTATCTGAGCCTTTAGTGAATTATGATTATAAGCCCAACAGCCTGAAATAGGTTCTTTTCCAACCATATATGCAAGTTCTTTAAGTCTTATAAGAATTTCAGTTCCATAACCAAGTCCTCTATATTTAGAATTAACATACATTCCTATGTTAACTTGATTATTAAATAATATTCCATTTACAAAGTGACCTACCCCTATTACCTCTTCTCCATCTATGGCTAAATACACTTGCCCACTTTTTATTTCTTCCTCTAAATTCGAGTAATATCCTTCAGTTACATTTTCAATATTTCTCAAATCTTCTATCATTGCAAGCTTTAATTCTAGTCTTTCTAAATCTATAATCTTTCTTTTAGAATCTATAGAATAATAAGAATCCTTTTCCATATCCTTTGAATACTCAAGTGCAAGCCCCATAAACATTTCATCACTTGTAGTTACTGCTGCATACTGAACATTTTCAAGTCTTTTTACTTCCTCAAATATTTTATACTGTAAATGTCTATACTCTAATTCTATAGCTAAAACCATAATCATATTACTTTCAAAAATACCACAAACCCCTGAAAACTTTCCATCTACTTGTATTTCATAGAAGCTTGATTTCATAACCCTCTCTTCCCAAAATACATCTATAAAGATAGAATTTTCATTATAATATTTTTTCAAATAATCTAAAATATTTTCCTTGCTTCTTTTTAAAAATCTTATATTCATCATTCTTCCTCCACTCATAAAATCTACTAATTTTACTCTAACATACACCTATCTAAATTCAAATCTTTTTCCATTATTATCTTATGGCTAGTAAATCTTCTAAATGCTATAATTCTTTTGTTAAAAAACAAAAAAAGCGTCCATCTTCCCAAAAGTAACGCTTTTCTCTAATTCTAATTCAATAGCCCTAAAACAAAATAAACGTTCTAGGTTAAGCATAGTGTTTGCAGCACTATGCTTTTCTTATATTCTTATTTTATCAAATTTAATTTAAAAATAAACTAGATTTTCTTAACAAATTCTGATTTTAAGCTCATTGCTCCAAAACCATCTATTTTACAATCAATGTTGTGATCTCCATCAACTAATCTAATATTTTTAACCTTAGTTCCTTTTTTAAGTGCTGATGATGCACCTTTTACTTTAAGGTCTTTTACTATAGTTACTGAATCACCATCTTGAAGTATGTTTCCGTTAGAATCCTTTACTACTAGAGTATCTTCAGATGCTTCTGTACTGTTTGCACTCCATTCGTGAGCACACTCTGGGCATACTAACATTAATCCATCTTCATAAGTATATTCTGAACCACACTTTGGGCATTTTGGTAAAGCTGACATATCTATTCCTCCTAAACTTTTCATATGTAATATTCTTATTATATGTAGTTTTTATCGAGTTATATAATATCATAGTCTTTCTTTATTGGCAAATCACTGTTATTTATTGTCAATTTAAACATAAAAGGAATTTTTTTACTTTTAAAAAGCTTAGCAAAAAGATTTTCACTTTCTGCTAAGCTTTTATCTTATTTTATCTTCACTACATATCTTTTAAGTCTGCTGATGGTCCAAACATCTCATAGTTTATAGAGTCTTCTTTAACTCCCATTCCTATAAGTGTATTGTAGATGTGTTTCATAAATCCTAATGGTCCACAGAAGTAGAATTCTGCATTTTTAGGTAATGATTCTATCCATTCTTTTGACATAAATCCTTCAAAGTCATAGTCTTCACCTTTTACATCATTTTCTAATGGTGTTTGGTAGAATATTGCACTTTCTACATTTGAATGATTTTTCTTAATTTCTTCTAATTCTGATTTAAATGTATGTGCTGTTGAGTTTAATACTGCTTGTGCAAACACAACTTTTCTATCGCCTTCAGATGCTTTATATAACATTGACATCATTGGAGTAACTCCAATTCCACCACTTAAAAGAACTAATGGTCTATCATTATTTCCTTCTTTTAATATAAATTCTCCAAGAGGGCTTGTTGCTTCAATTACATCTCCAACACTTAAGTTTTCATGAATGTATTTTGATATTAAACCTTTTTCTTCTTTTTTAACGCTTATTCTATAGAAGTCTGCTCCTGGTTTCATTGAAAGACTATATTGTCTAACTTCATTAACATTTTCACCTGATTTAACTGGTTTGATTGAAAGGAATTGTCCTGCCTTATGCTCTGCTAAAGGCTTTCCATCTACTCTTTTAAAATAGAATGAAGTAATTACATCATTTTCTTGTACTCTTTTTATTAATTCAAACTTTTTAAATTCAAATGGATCTTCATTGTTATCATTATTATCTCCAAAGTATCTATCTAAAAGACCTTTAAAAGCTCTTCCATGTCTTGCTTCATCTTTACACATTTCATGAACTGTGTCATGGATTGCATCTAAGTTTAATTGTTTTGCTAAAGTAGCTAAGTCTTTTTTACCTTGACATGCACCAAATTCAGCATCAACTCTTGCTTGTAAGTTAGCTTTTGTGTCAGCTACCACAACCTCACCTAAAAGTTCTGCAAATTTAGCAGCATGCTCTGCTTCTTCAAACGCTATTCTTTTGTAAGCTTCTGCAACTTCTGGTTTACCTTCTCTATCCGCTTGTCTTGACATTGCTAAATACATTCCAACTTCAGTACATTCACCCATAAAGTTAGCTCTTAATCCTTCAACAACTTTTTCATCAACACCTTGAGCTATTCCAACTCTATGTTCATCTGCCCATTGCATTTCGCCTTCCATCTCTTTAAATTGATCAGCACCTACACCACATATAGGACATTTTTCTGGTGCCTCATTTCCTTCATGAATATATCCACAAACTACACATACAAATTTTTTCATAATCAATTCCTCCTAAACTTTTTTTCTATCTATCATTACGTTATTATTCTCTTATCTATGACTAAATTATATACCATCCAAATCAATTAATCAATAATAATTATTACTTAATAATAAAAAATTTTTATGAATCCTAAAAAAGACTTATCACTTCAAATTTGTACTCTTTTTTTACATTTTATTCATATATAGCCTTCTATTATGATGTATCATTTAAATGAAATATATTTTTAATAAATACATATGTTAGGAGATATTTATGAAAAAAAAATTATATATAGCAGTGTTTGGAATTCTGTATCTTAGAGTTTTATACCTTTTCCCATATACTGCTGATGACTTATTTTGGGGTAGTTCCGCAGGTATGAAGCAATTGCACCATTTTTTTTATGGATATAACGGTCGTTACCTAGGTAATTCTTTAGTTATGATTATTACTAGAAGTGTAGCCTTAAAGATTTTTGTTATGATGCTTTGCTTTGCATTAATCGGCTATTTCGCTTCTAAATTAATTCAAAATGAAAGAAATAAAAGCATTTTACTTCTTACTCTTGGAGCCATTTTAGTATTAATGCCACGTGAATTATTAATGCAATCCATTGTATGGACTGCTGGATTTTCTAATTATATACCACCAGTTGTAATTATATTAATTTATCTAAATATAATTAGAAAATATATATTTGATGATTCTAAAGAATGTAATTCTAAACTTACTTATGTTCTTGCCTTTATACTAAGTGTCTCTAGTTCACTGTTTGTTGAGCATGTAACTTGTTATAACGTAGCAATGTCTATTGTTATTTTAATTTTTGCAATAATTAAGTGTAGAAAACTTATTAAACTTTCTATCACTTATATGATAGGAGCTTTCTTAGGATTTTTAATTATGTTCCAAAATCCTGCTTATCATCAGATGGTTCAAGGAAACTATTCTGGTCGTGCTATTGATAAAGCTTCTATGTTTACTAAAGCAATTTCACAATTATTTGTTGTTATTTATAAGCAATTAATTTTCTTTAATGTTTTTTTAAACCTTTTATTAGCAATAATTATAACTTTAGTATTAATCAAAAAGTTTAAAGAGAAAAAACATCGTATTTTAGGAAGTCTTATAATTATTTATCTTTTCTCTTTTGTTATATTTAGTGGATACTATTACTTTACTTATTATATGGTTAAGTTTAATGGTGTTAATTATGACTGGAGTCGTGGACCTTTAGCAATGATTGGGCTTATAAGTAGTATAATTTTCTACTTTGTTTTAGTGTTAGTACCAATTATTTATTTTAAGAAAAATAATAAATTAGTAGCTTTATTCTTTATATTAAGTATTGGAGTAGTTACAATTCCTTTATTTATAGTTCATCCTATAGGACCTAGATGCTTTGCACCTATGTATATTTTCTTTGGAATGTATATAGCAACTGTTATAAATGAATTAGATACTTCTAATATAGTAAGAAACCTACTTTTAATTTTCTTATTAGCATTAAATATAATAGGATTTTTCAACTTATTTAGAGTTTATACTCCTATTCATAAACTTACTGTTGATAGAGCCAAAGTACAGGAGATTCAAGTTAAAGAAGGGAATACTAATATTTATATTCCTGATGACTTGCCTAACAATTTAGATAATGACTATGTTTGGTATTGGAGACCAAGTGTTTGGAATGAAAATTATAAAGAATTTTATAACATTCCTATGAATGATAAATTAGTTACTATGCCTTATTCACAATGGATGCAAAAATATGGTGACATAATAAAATATCCTTCTATTAAATGGCCTAACAACTAAATTTGTAATTTAAAAAGCTAGAGATAATTCTTTTATCCCTAGCTTTTACTTTATACCCATTTTTTTAACGCCTCTAGCATAAAACTTCTTATATTTATGCCATAAACTTTTTCTATATTTTCACTTTTAAGTACCTCTTCCGATTTTTCATTTAGCACTATCTTTCCATCATCTATAAGAATTGATCTTTCACTAAACATACTCACTAAATTCAAATCGTGTAAAACACCTATTACTATCTTATTTTTCTCTTTTGCCCATTTATTTATATATGTTAAAATTTCAATTTGATATTTTAAATCAAGATGATTTGTTGGCTCATCTAAAAGTATTATTTCAGGCTCTTGTGTAAATGCTCTTGCTAAATACACTCTTTGCAATTGTCCACCTGATAACTCCTTTATGCTTCTATCTTTTATATCTAAAATTCCTACTTCTTTTAATGAGCTTAATATTATTTCTTCATCTTTTTTCGTATAACTTGAAAACATATCTTTCATATACGGATATCTTCCAAGTGCCACAGCTTCATATACTGTATATTCAAAGAATATTTCTGCATTTTGGCTCATTAATGCAACCTTTTTAGCCAAATCTTTTCTTTTTAAATTTTTTCTATCTATATTTTCTATATTAACTATACCTTTATACTCAATAATTCCTGCAATAGCCTTTAATATTGTACTTTTACCACAACCATTTGGTCCTATTATAGAAATAGTTTCACCTTTTTTCACATTAAATGAAACATCATGTACCACATCATTTCCATCATATCCACAACTTAAATTTTTAATTTCAAGCATTTACTTTCCCCTCTTCTTTCCAAAATAAATATATGCAAAAAATGGTGCTCCTATTATAGCTGTTATTGCACCTACTGGAAGTTCTGATGGTGATATTACTGTTCTTGCAATTAAATCAGTTATAACCATAAATGTTCCACCAATTAAAATACTCATAGGTATTATTATTTTATGCTTTGAACCAAATATTCTTCGTACAACATGAGGAACAATTAAATCTACAAAACCAATAACACCACTAAGTGCTACTGCACTTCCAGAAAGAATTGCAACTCCTACTAGAAGTATCTTTTTAACCTTTGATGTTTCTACTCCTACTGATAATGCATACTCTTCACCAAAGCTTAAAATATCCATTTCCTTTGTATATCTTAAAATTAAGCCTATTCCTGTAATTGCAAAAGGAATTCCTGCAATAACATAGCTCCAACTTTTAAGCCCAAAGGAACCCATTTGCCACATAGCAACTGATTTTAAATCTTCACTAAAAATAGCTGTAAGAGTAGTTAATATTGCACTTGCAAAAAGTGATAAAACCATTCCTGAAAGTATCAACGTATTATTTGAAAATCCTCTATCCACTTTATTTGCAAACATTATTACTGTAAAAATAGTTATTACTCCACATACAAATCCTATTATAGGCATTGTGAAATTCCCTAAGAAAGGTATTGATATACCAAGCATTATGTATACTCCAACCCCAAGAGATGCTCCTGCTGAAACTCCAATAGTATATGGAGATGCTAAAGGGTTCTTTAATATAGACTGGGTAACAGCACCACTAACTGATAAAATCGCTCCAACTATAAATGCTAATATAACTCTAGGCAATCTTATTACCCAAATTATAGCCACGTCCTGTGCATTTATACTTTCTGGTAGTGGAATATTAAAAAGTTTATTTCCTATTATCCTAACTATATCCATTATATTAATATTGGAACTCCCTATGGAAGTTCCAATACATATAACTAATATAGCAATAGGGATACTAAGCCACATTAATTTATTCTTTTTAATCAAGTGATGCATACTCTTTAGGATAAACAGCTTTTGCTATTTCCTTTAACGCCTTTATTGAATCTTGGCTTGGACGTGATGATGCATTTTTATCTATTACAAATACTTGTTTATCTTTTACAGCCTTTATAGTATTAAATCCTGGTCTGTCTTCTATGCTCTTAACTGGATTAGGTAAATAAGTTTCATTAGTTAAGATTACATCTGGATCTTTCTTTATAACTGACTCTGCTGAAGGACTTATCCACTCTTTTTCATCTGCAAAAATATTTTTTGCTCCAACAATTTCTATCATTGAATTTAAGAAAGTATTATTTCCAAAGCTAAAAAGATTTGGGTCTGAACCTATCTCAAAATAAACAGTTTTCTTATCTTTTATAGTTTTTCCTATAGCTTCAATTTTAGCTATTTCACTTTTCATTGAATCTACCATTTCAGTGGCTTTCTTTTCTGTTCCTGTAAGTTTCCCTAGAAAATCTATATCTTCATAAATCCCTTCAAACCCTCCGCTTGTTGGTACATAAACCACTGGAATTCCAGCATCCTTTATAAGCTTAAATGGGTCTTCTTTTCCTTCTTTATTATGAGTTGATGCTATAACTATATCAGGCTTTAAAGCTATAATAGCCTCTGCATCAGGATTTCTAAAATCAATCTCTGGTATTCCTTGCTTTATTCCTGGAACATCCTTTGAATATTTATCTATTCCTACAATTTTATCACCTAAACCAAGTCCTACTAAAATTTCAGTATTTGATGGTGCAGTTGATATTATTCTTTCAATTTTTTTAGGTGCCGTAAATTCATTTCCAGCCCTATCTTTCATAGTTACTTCTTTATTTCCACATCCTACTAAAGCCCCTATAACAAGAGTAAGTGCTGCGAAAACAACTAATAGTTTTTTAAAGTTTTTCATTATTATATCTCCCTTTTAATTATTCAGGGTACTTTGATTACTACGCAAAAAAATACGCATCCTATAAAGGTATGCGTTAAATACGTACTTTTTATACATACTATCATTACCCAACCCTCAGAAGGTAACAATACTCATATAAAGGCAGGTATCCCGGCTCAGAATCATCCTCAGTCTAAACCTTCCCACAAAAATCATGCAGTGGCATATAAAAAGACTTCGTCATCCATACGGTTACTGGGGTAGCTAAGGCATTTAACCTTATTCCCTTTTAAGTTTTTATAAAAAACACCATTTATAAGTTAATCTCCCTAATTCTACTTTCAACTTCACCAAAAGTCAATAATTTATTCACACTTTATTTTAGTTAAGAGTTAATAGGTTAGAAGTAACAGTTAATTGAATTCCCAATTCTAAATTTTTAATTTCAAATTCTAAATTAAAAAGACGTAACTCTCGCTACGCCTTAAATTTCTATCTGTTTCCTTCTAATTTTCTCTCTTTATTAATCTTAAGTATTATACTTAAAACAATTAAAACTCCAACAAAACAAATTCCTGCTCCTATTAAAAGAACTATATCCATTGAACTTACAAAAATTTTTCCATGCCCTGGAACAAATCCTCTAACTACAAAACCTAATTTTCTACTCATTAAATCATATAAAAGTGATGTTCCAAATGTAATTCCACAAACCATCCCTAGATTTCTAACAAGTCCATTCATACTACCTGCTATTCCAAGTTGTGTTCTATCTACTGATGACATTACAATAGCATTCATTGGTGCTTGGAAGAATCCATTTCCAAATCCCATTATGAAAAGATATAGAATCACTAGTAATATATTTGTTTCTGGCTTCAATGTACTAATTAGTAAAAATCCAATTCCACAAATTATTAATCCTATAAAAGGTAATATTTCTCTTCTCATTTTATCAGAAAGACTTCCTGCAAGTGGTGATGAAATTGATAATGCTACTGGGAACACAATCATTAGAATTCCACTAACTCCTGGTGATATTCCTCTAACTGATTCATAGTAAAATGGTAATAATATTGAATAACTACTTGTAGCTGTAAATACTAAAAATGATGCAAATACTCCTTTTGAGAATCTGTGATTTTTAAATATTTTTAAATTTAAAACTGGTGATTTAAATTTAACCTGAGTAATCATAAATACTATAAATCCTACAATTGCTATTACGAATGATAATAATATATATTTATTTGTAAATCCATAAATACTACCTTCAGTTATTGCAATAACTAACGCAGTTATTGTTATCATAAATAAAACTGTTCCTATTAAGTCAAGCTTTGGTCTATTTTCTTTAGGAACCTTACTGCTTGGTAAGATTTTAAATGCTAATATAAGAGCCACTATTCCTATTGGAATATTTATAAGGAATATATCTTCCCATTTAAATTCTGATATAATTCCCCCAAGTGCTGGACCTATCATCGTTCCAAGTGCAACTACAAGTCCCGATATACCAAGTGCTTTTCCTCTTTCTTGTGGACTAAATGCAGCTGTAATTATACCTTGGCTATTTGCCATAGTACATGCAGCTCCAAGACCTTGTATTCCTCTTGATATTATTAAAAATGTTATGTTATGTGAAAGACCACATAATAAAGAACCTACTGTAAATATAATAATTCCAATTCTAAAAACTTTAGTCTTTCCTATAATATCTCCAAGTCTTCCAAATGTTAATATAAGACCTGAAATTACGATTAAATATGTAGTGATAGCCCATTGAATACTCGACATAGACACTTTTAAATCATGTGATATAACCGGCAATGCAACATTAACTATACTTGCATCAAGACATGCCATAAAAGTAACTATGACAACGCTAAATAGTATAAGCCATCTTTTACTATCTGCTACTTTTTCTTTTGTTTCCATCCTAATTTCTCCTTCGTTTACTTTTCTGTATTATCTACCATATACTCTAACTTACTCATCATTTCCATTCGCTCATCCTCTTCCATACCTTCAGTCATAATTAAAACCCAATCATTTAAAACCCTAAATATTTCTGGTTTTACTTTTTGACCTTCTTTTGTTAAAGAAACTTCACAAGCTCTTTTATCAGTTTCACTCTTTATTTTTTCTATAAAGCCCTTTTTCACTAAATTATTTATAACTTTAGTTGTTAATGCAGGATCTACTGATAATTTATGAGATAAATAAGTCAAATTCACGCTCTCATTATCTGGAATATTTATTATGTACATATATTCTGATGATGTTATATTATATTCCTTAAGATTATTATTTAAATAAACTAAACTTCTTCTATACAACATAGAAATATATTTTCCTATATATCTAATATTATTCTTATCTTCCACTTTACATACTCCTTCTATCATATCTATCTACTATATTTCAATTTATTTGATATGTCAAACAAATTGAAATGTCTTTTTTACCTTTTTTATTTTTAAATGTTATAAAAATACATTTTTTTTGAAATTTAAGTATGGTATCATATATCTGTTCATAAAAAATATTTTTCATTTTAATATTTTTTTATGATTATTTTTATTTTCGGGGGGGAAAATTTAATGCAAATAATAAGCTACTTAATTCCTGGATTATTGATAGGATTTTTTAGTTACTTTTTATTCGAAAAAGCTAAAACTACTAAAACCTTATTAAAGGAATTATTAACGAAACTAGTGTTTTTAAATGTAGTTTCTTTAAGTATTTTAAAATTTCTATTAGGTAAACCTAATATACTTAAAGCATCATTTTATAACACTTCTCTTATGATAAAGTATATTTTATTTACTTTATTATTAGGACTTATTTACTTAACCTTTAAAGGATTAATGTTTAAGAAACTTCATTTTGAACTTGTAACTGAAAAGAAAAATTGGAAAGTTATACTTATTCAAGTTTTTTCAGTTGTCTTTATCGCTATTGGAGCTTCCTTTATATTTTTTGCTGATTGGTTTATTGACTATTTCGGAAACATTACACCAGAGCAATTTTTATTCAATTTACACTCACCGCTTAAAGGGACAAGCACAGATATGTATGTTGAAATTTTAAATACTCCTGTATTTTCAAGTATTGCATGTATTCTAATATTTATTATAATTGTTAGTTTTAAATATAATATCTCTTTAGATTTTAAAGAACGTAATATAAAACTGATTACTCTTAAATATTTCAGAATAGCGGTTCTTATATTCAGTTTTATTTTCCTAGCTTCTGGTGTCTACTATGGTTCAAAAAAATTAAGACTTCCTGAAGTTGTAAAATCATATTTCTCAGATTCAGCATATATAAAAGATAATTATGTTGATCCACGTAATGTAAAAATGGAATTTCCAAAGAAAAAAAGAAACTTAATTCATATTTATTTAGAATCTGTTGAATCATCATATCTTTCAAAAGAACTTGGTGGATACATGGATGTTAACTTAATGCCAGAATTGACTACTCTTTCAAAAGAAGGTGTGAGTTTCTCTCATAATGACAAATTTGGTGGTCCATATCAAACTTACGGTTCAAGTTGGTCTGTTGCTTCAATGATTAATATGGGTGCAGGTATTCCATTAAAAATCCCTATGGGTGGAAACTCTTATGGTAAATCTGGAAGCTTCCTTCCTGGTGCTGTTACAATAGGTGATATTCTAGCTACTGAAGGATATAATCAAACTATTATGTTTGGTGCTGACGCTGATTTTGGTGGTTTAACAACTTACTTTGGAACACATGGAGATTTTAAAATCTTTGACCACAAATATGTTTTAAAAGAAGGTTTAGTTCCTCCAAACTACGATGTTTGGTGGGGATTTGAAGATGATAAATTATATGGATTTGCAAAGCAAGAATTGACTAGACTTTCAAAAGAAGGTAAGCCATTTAACTTCACAATGGAAACTGCAGATACGCATTTCCCAGATGGTTACCTTTCTAAACATGCTGAAAAGAAACATAAAAGTCAATATGCAAATGTTATTTCTTATTCAACTAAAGAAGCTGTAGAGTTTATAAAATGGATTCAAAAACAACCATTCTATGAAAATACAACAATAGTAGTAACTGGTGACCACTTAAGTATGGATAAAAACTTCTTTAAAAATTGGGATCCAAACTATCGTAGATCTGTATTTAATTTAATTTTAAATGCTGATCCTACAACTACTAACAAAAATGTTGATAGACTTAAAAATAGAGAGTTCTCACCAGTTGATTTTTATCCTACAATTTTAGCAAGTATGGGTGTTAAGATTGAAGGAAATAGACTTGGTCTTGGAACAAATTTATATTCTAACGAAAAAACATTAATTGAACGTGATGGAGTAAAAACTTTTGATACTAGCTTAGGTGAAAAAAGTAACTTCTTCAATGATACCTTTATATCAGAAGATAAAAATAGTACTTTTTCTAATAAATTAGTTACTTACAGATAATAAAAAGGACTTTTTCAAAACTGAAAAAGTCCTTTTTTAACTTATAATTTAATTTCTATTCTATCTAACTTTGCTATAACTTGAAGGTTTCTTACTTCAACAGTTTCAGTCATAACTGAACCTCTATTACTCATAAGAAGAACTTTAGAATTATCTAATCTTTTGATTTCTCTAACCTTATTTTCGCCCTTATGGTTTACTAAGAAGAATCCATTTGAATCTAAGTTATTTACTAAATGTGCAAAAACTAAATCTCCTTCAAGCATTCTACATCCACTCATTTCATCATTTTGGATTTTAATATATAAAACTTTATCTTGTGGATATCCTTCTACCTTATTAGAATGAATAGGTAACTCTTTACTTCCTAATACATTTTTTAAAGTATAATCATATATTGGTACATTTTTAAGAACTGATGAAAATGCACTTTCCCAAACTTCATTTTTTTCAACTTTGGTCTTTTTAGGTGCAAAACTTTTTTCATTTTTTCTTTCTTCCATTAAATCTTTGTCTGTAACAACCATGCTTATATCATTAAAATCTGCTTTTAATACCTTTGCTGCTCTATCTATAAAAGATTCCTGTGCAACTTTTCTTCCAAGCTCAACTTCATTTAAAAACTTTTCTGCAACTCCAAGCTTTTTTGCTAAAGCTTTTTGTGTCATATTTTGTTTAAGTCTCGCTTCCTTAATCTTTTCACCAACTCTACTCAAGGTAATTATCTCCCCTCTTGCATCTGCTTATGAAGTTCTCTCTCTTCCATTAAATGATTTATAAGATAGTGGAAGCTCCACATTCTTGACATAGGTGTAACCATTGCAAGAATAACTCCTGGAACAGTGCTTCTTACTTTACTTATAGTTCCTCTAGCTTCGCTATCTGCAAAGTCATGGAATAATACTACCTTTTCTTTAGGTAGCTCTTTTACAGTCTCTAGCCCTTCACCGCTATGTGTTGGGATTTGACCAATTTTTAGTTCTGCCATTTCTGGCTTTATTTCTATAACTTTTCCAAAGGCTCTTAATGCCATTCTTTCTTCTTCAGTTAGCCCATAAGCTAATAAACACTTATTTTTTTTCATAATTTCACCTATTATATTGTTTCTGGCTCTTTTGGCTCATATCCACATAAATCAACAGTTACAGTTTCCATAACTTGGTCATCATATGGTCTATCTCCTCTATCTCTTGGCTGTTTAACTATTTCATCTGCAACTTCCATTCCTTCAATTACTTTACCAAATGAAGCATATTGACCATCTAAATGTGGTGCATCTGATGTCATTATAAAGAATTGGCTTCCTGCCGAGTTAGGGCTCATTGCTCTAGCCATTGATAAAACACCTTTGCTATGTCTTAAATCATTTTGGAATCCATTTGATGTGAATTCTCCTTTTATACCATATCCTGGACCACCCATTCCTGTTCCATCTGGGCATCCTCCTTGAATCATGAATCCTGGAATTACTCTGTGAAATATTCTTCCGTTATAAAATTCTGTTTCAATTAATGAAATAAAGTTATTTACTGTATTTGGAGCTATTTCAGGATATAATTCTGCTTTTATAACTCCCCCATTTCTCATTTTTATAGTTACTATTGGATTACTCATATTAAAAATCTCCCTTCAAACTTTATATTTTTATATTATTCTCTAAAGCTAAACTTTAAATTCAAAATTTACCTTTAACAATAATATTTTTATTATATTGAAATTATATCTCATTTGTGATTTTTTATCCATAAAATAAAAAAATCCTACTATATCATTTTAATCTATAGTAGGATTTTTATATCTTATTCTATTTTCACTCATTATAATACTCCAATTAATTATTTTAATTTAAACTGCATTAAATATTAGTCCCCACATTTATTTATATACTTAAAATAATTAATTTAAGAATGTAGTTCCCATTACAACTCTTGAATAATCATTTGTATTTGTTAAGTTCTTAACAGTTATATTGTTGTAAACAACGTCTCTTCCTTGCTCATTTATTAAATCATTAAAAAGACTTGTTAAGAAAGTGCTAGGAACTCTATCAAATCCTTCAAAATCTAATACTACTTGCTCTCCACTGCTTTTTATAGTTTCTCTTAGGAATATAGCATCTTCAATACCAAAATTTTCTCCTAATAATTCTTTTACATTTACCATCATTTTGAACACCTCATTTTAATTTTAGTTATTTGTTTAAATTTTCTGACAATTTATTTTATGTCTCTATATTATCAATTTCTTTTTTCTTTGTCAACTATTTAACAAACTTTTTTAAAACTTTTTATAGATATAGTTTATTATATGTAAAGTTTCTCTCTTTTGTTCAAAAAAAATAAACTATTACATTATGCAATAGTTTTATTTTTTATACCTCTAAAAGTTTTTTGCTAAGAACTTCAATATCCTCTCTTCCACAAGAATTATAAAAATCAATTTTGCCTTTTTTCTTATTTTCATTTATAAGATTTGCTACATCAAGTCTTCTTCTAAGTTCTTTAACAGTACCCATCCCACCGTCTAAAATAGGTATGTCCCTTCCTATAACTTCTGATAAGCTATCCTTTATAAAAGGATAATGTGTACACCCTAGAACAACTGCTGCTATTTTCTCATTTTCTAATTCTTTAAATCTTTCCTTTAAGAATAATTTTAATTTATCACTCTCTAAATCTCCTGATTCTATAAATTCCACAAGACCTGGACATGGCATTGGATATAAATCTTCATCTTTATACTTTTCAATTAATCTAGCAAATTTGTTCTGTTTTATCGTAAACGCCGTTGCCATAATTATAATTTTACCTTCTCTTCTAAGCTCTACTGCAGGTTTAACCGCTGGTTCTATCCCTACAATCGGCACGTCCTTATATACTCTTCTTAATTCAGCAACTGCTGCACTAGTTGCTGTATTACATGCTACTACTATAGCTTTAACTTTTTTAGAAAATAAAAAATCTACCGCATCAAATGTTAAATCTCTTATTTCCTTCATCGGTCTATCACCATAAGGAGCATTTATTGAATCTCCAAAAAAAACATAATTTTCATTAGGCATAAGCTTTAATGCATCTTTTAAAACACTTAATCCACCAACACCTGAATCAAAAAACCCTATTGGTAACTCCTTCTTATTCAAAGCTTAATCACTCCACTCTCTTTTAATCTAATACTTATTTTATAACTTTAAAACTAATAAATCTACTAACAATTTTTAAATTATATATCTTTTTCCATTAATCTCCTAATACTTTCACTGAAATTTAATTTATTTTTTATTGACTATGAATATTTTATATAGTAAAATTTTCCTAAGATTTAGAAAGTAACGAACATTTTCTTAATAAAACTCTTATTTGTTCGATTATACAGCGAAAGGATGTGAATTTATTTTATATATATTGTTCATATTTTCGGATATTATACTAATTTATAGCAATATATATGAAATTCTAGATTATGATTGAAAATTTAATTTTTACAATATCTAAAGAAAAGCATAATGAAAATGATTTAAAGGAGATTTTAAAACAACACCCACAAATTAAGTTTGTTTCCTTAGTTGGAATTGACCTATCTGGAAATGATACAGACGAAAAAATTCCTGTTAAGTTATTTTTAGATGACCTGAACTCATTCTTAGACGGAGTCGCTGTTCAAACAGATGGTTCTTCTGTTGTTTTACCTGGAATTGCAACATTACATGATGCTAAAGTTGATATGATTGCTGATTTAGACTGCAATTGGTTTATTGATTATAATTTTGACAACCTTGATGAAGAAACAAACCTACCTATCGGTACATTGAAAATTCCATGCTTCTTACACCACAACAACAAGCCTGTAGACTCACGTTATCTATTAAAATCTTCAATCGATACCTACACTCAATCTCTTATGAATTTATTAAAAGAAAATCCACATGCATTAGACAGCATTGGAATTAAATTAGAAGATATTGAAAAGATTTTAATAACTTCTGCTACCGAATTAGAGTTTTGGGTGCAAACTCCTAACGATACTGCTAACATTGAAGCTTTATCAGCCTCTCAAGTTTTACACGAACATTATTGGACTAAAACAAAAGGAAATGTTAGAACAGCTTTAGAACAAACACTTATTTTAATGGATAAGTATGGTTTTGAACCTGAAATGGGACACAAAGAAGTAGGTGGTGTTAAAGCTAAGCTTAGCTCTAACGGAAATTATACTCATATAATGGAACAATTAGAGATAGATTGGAAGTTCTCATCTGCTCTTCAAGCTGCAGATAATGAATTATTCATCAGAAATCTTATTCAAGAAACTTATAGCAGATATGGTCTTGATGTAACATTTATGGCAAAGCCAATTGATGATGTTGCAGGTTCCGGAATGCACGTTCACTTAGGTGTAAGTGCAAAATTAAAAAACGGAAAAATAATTAATCTTTTCCATGCTCCTAAAGATCACTTCTTAAGTGAAATTGGATATGGTTCATTAATGGGGATGCTTAATAATTATGAGATAATGAATCCATTTATTTCATCAACAAACAATGCACTAAAAAGATTAAAACCTGGATTTGAAGCTCCAATTTGTACTGTTACATCACTTGGAGAATCACCAACTAATCCATCAAGAAACAGAACCATCTTAATTGGATTAATTAGAGATACCTCAAGTCCTCTTGCAACTAGATTTGAACTTAGATCTCCAAATCCACATAGTAACACATATTTAACAATGGCAGTTTCATATCTTTCAATGTTAGATGGACTTATCTATGCTTTAGAAAATAAAAAATCTCAAGATGAGCTTTTAGCTGAATTATCTAAAAAACCAGGTGAAGATGCTACTTATCTTTCTAAAGAAAGAGCTTATAGATCTGAACTTGATGTTTTTGAACATTATACAGAGGAAGAAAGAGAACAATTATTTGGAAGAGCTCCTGCTACAATCTATGAAAATTTAAAACAACTTGATGATTTTAAAGAAAAACTTTCTGTTTTAAGAAGAAACCCTGTATTTACAGATACAATTATCAATAGTTTTAGAATGGGAACTATCACAAGATGGTCAACAGAAATTGAGCATAGAGTTATAAAAAAATTCTTAAAGCAAGTAAGAGAATCAAAAAGATTGCACGACCCTTCATTTGCATCTGATATAGATATTCTTAATTGGTCTGAAATATCAAAATTAAGAATTTATATAATGAAGGATAGCTCAACTCAAAAATCTTTATTTACTAGATTAAAAGAAGCTTTCTTAAATGATAATTTATCACTAGCTTCAGACCTTTATCTTGAATTAGAAGATAAAATGAGCTTACTTAGAACTCTTTACTCAAGCTACGAGAAAAATTTACTAGATATTTAATATAAGATTAAAAATAACTGCGAAAATTTCACTGATTTTTGTAGTTATTTTTTTATATTCATTCAAATCTTTACCATTTATTATTCTTTATAGTATAATAGATTTATCTTTAGTATTGAGGTGTTTTTATGAGACTTATACCAATTGAATCAGTCCGCGAGGGTTCATTTTTAGCTAGAACTATCTATGCTGATGATGGTCGTATTCTTTTAAAAGAAGGAATTGCCCTTAAAGAAAATTTAATAAGAAAAATAAAAGAAAATAACATTCATCAAATTTATGCTGTTGATGAATATAGTTTAGAAGAAATAGAAGATATTATACGTCCTGAGCTTAGACAAAAATCTATCACTACCTTAAAAGAAGTTTTCACTAATATAACAAAAGCATATGATAATAATTTAGTTAGTGATAAGCATGCTTATCTAGATTCTGTAAATTTAGTTGCCGAAGAAATTTTAAATAATATCTTAGACAACGAAAACATTATGATATCTCTAGTTGATATTAAAACAATGGACAACTATACATACCAACATTCTGTGAATGTTGCCATAATTTCAGTCGTTATTGGCATAGGACTAAGACTTCCAAAATCAGAACTATTACATCTATGTATAGGTTCTTTATTGCATGATATTGGTAAAGTTTTTATTCCAAATGACATAATAAAAAAGCCAGCGGCTCTTACTGATGAAGAGTTTGAACTTATCAAAACCCATTCTCAAAAAGGCTATGATTATTTTTCAAACAACTATTTAATTTCATCTGCTAGTAAGCTTATAATCAAGCAACATCATGAAAGAGTTGATGGACTTGGTTACCCTAATAGACTGCACTCAAATGAAATTTTCAAATTATCTAAGATAGTTTCAATTGCAGACGTATATGATGCTCTTACATCAAATAGACCTTATAGAAAACCAATTCATCCTAATGATGCCGTAGAATACATTATGGCTCATTCTGGAACTTTATTTGATCATAAGATAGTTAAAGTGTTTTCTAAGTTTATCATTCCATATCCTACAGGCACTCTTATAGAGCTAAGTACTGGAGATATTTGCATTGTAGAATCAAATAACTATAGATATCCTCTTAGACCTATTGTAAAGATTGTTAAGGGTACTTCAGAAGATAAAAATGGAAAAATTATCGATTTACTTTATTCTCTTTCAATCGTAATTATTTCTGTAAAGTATTATATTGATTAAATTGAGGTGTTTTTATGAGAATTATTCCTGTTGATATGGTTCAAGAAGGGTCATATTTAGGAAAAACTATATTTGATAACGAAGGAAGAATCTTATTAAAAAAAGGATTTACTTTAAAACGTAGCCTTCTAAAAAAGATTAAAGAGAACGGTATTTCACATATTTATATTTCTGATAATGCAAATGATATTGAAATTAGTGATGCTTTAAGACCTGAACTTAGACAAAAATCAGTAAATCTTTTAAAAGGTATTTTTGAATCTATTGATGCTTCAAGTCCTACGCATAACATTCAATTAGATGATGTTTGTAACGTATCAGAAGAAATTTTAAATGATATTCTTAAAAATGATAATATTTTGATATCATTAATTGATATTAAAAATATGGACAACTACACATACCAACACTCAGTAAATGTTGCCGTTATTTCTGTTATTATTGGTGTTGGATTAAATTTATCCCGTGATGAACTATCTCATCTTTGCATAGGTGCTATTTTACATGATATAGGAAAAGTTCTTATCCCTAATGAAATAATAAAAAAACCCGGTGCTTTAACTGATACAGAGTTTAAAAAAATTAAAACTCACTCACAAAAAGGGTATGAATATATTTACGATTGTCCTAATATCTCAAAAAAAAGCAAAGAGATTATAAGATACCATCACGAGAAATTTAATGGTACTGGCTATCCACAAGGACTTTCAGGACATGACATCCCACTCCTAGCAAGAATTGCAGGTGTTGCTGATGTTTATGATGCCTTAACATCAAATCGTCCATATAGAACACCTATAATGGCACATGAGGCTATAGAATACATAATGGCTAATTGTGGAACTGCATTTGATATTGATATTGTTTCAGTTTTTGCAAAATTAATTGTTCCTTATCCAAAAGGAACCCTTGTATCTTTAAGTAACGGTGATACATGTATTGTAGAAGATAATAATGTTGACTATCCACTTAGACCAATACTTAAAGTTGTAGAAAGTAAAATTCGAGAAGTTAATACTACATTTAACCTTCTTAAAGAACTTTCTCTAGTTATTACAGGAATAAAATATTATATATAAATAAGAACTACTTTGCTTTGGGTAGCATAGTAGTTCTTTTATTTTCCTTTATATTCCTCTAAATCTAACTTCCTAATGCCTAAATATCTTATTATTTTCTTATTATTTTCTTATCCTTTTCTTATCGTTCCCATATAAATACATTTTTTTGATAAAATGTATTTATATTTTCAAAAGGGGGTTTTTTTATGAAATCATTTAAAATTTTAAGCATTATTGCAACACTTTGCTTTTCTATAGGCATACCAGCATTTGCCTTATCTGAAAATTCAACTAATGGAACCATTGACGAACATCACTCTTCTTGTGATAGCTTAGATGGTGAGCATTCTGTTGGTTCAAAAAGACATTATACAGGCGAGGGCACCTATGGTTATAGTTTTGTAAATCCAAGCGATAATAGTCAAGAATGTTTTTCAAGGGTACGAATAGGAAGAGTTACTTTCCCTAAGGCATTTGGAGTTGGATACGCTCAATCTCCACAAGAACTTATAATGGGTGAACATCCTGTAGGCGAAGAGCATGGTATACATGATGACTCTTGTTTAGATCTAACGCATAATCATCAATAACACAAAAATGACCTGAGATTCCCTCTAGTCATTTTTGATGAAATAAAAAATATTGAGGTAATTTATGAGACTAAAAAAATTGAGAAAAACAAAACTTTTATTGCTGTGCTTAGTTTCTTTACTACTCTTTTCATCAAATTTGATAAATACTATTCTTCAAGCTTCAGATAACTTTAATATATTGAATAATGAAAACACAAAATTTTCTTACGATATTATATTTACTGATGATTCAGATAACACTGTTATAAACAAGCATTTATCTGACTTGAAAAAGAATGATGATATGATAATTAAATATACTAGTTTACAAGGCTTTAATAATATAGGTGAAACTACGGCTATATATTTTAATGATAAGTATGATATAAATTATAACTTATTAGAAGGTAGATTTTTTATCCCTGAAGATTTTGATGTTAATGAAAATAAAGTAGTTATTGGCAAAAAACTACTTAATAAAACCATTACTGAAAATGGAAAAAAATATTTAACGAACGGTGCTACAAAATATGAAATAATCGGTGTTATTGGATATGAAAATTACAATACTCCTCTAGACACAATGATAATTTACAATTTAGATTCTATCTTAAATAGTTCAAATCCACTTTGGACTACTTCTTGGGTTATATCAAGTAATTCAAATAATAGTTATGTAGAAAGTTATTTTAATAACTCTGGCATAAAGTATTCAAAGCCACAAAGTACATCTGCTAACCCTATACAAATGTCTATTGCTCAAAATTCTGATTTAGCAATTACAACTGCATTTATAATTTTAGGGATACTTATAACCTTCTTTACTTGTTTAACTCATTGGTTTAACAGCTTGAAACAAGAAATAGGAGTTCGTAAATCCTTTGGTGCTAGTGAAAATGATATATTTAAAGATATTTTTATTAGATATATCTTATTAACTTTTATCGCTAGTGTTTTAGCTGTAATTCTTCAACTTCTTGCTTCTAAATTAGGCTTGCTATCTTATAATATAAATCTATTAGGTATACTACCATGTAGTTCATTCTTAATACTATTTGGATTAGTTTTCCTATTTATATTGATTTATAAATTAAAATCTGTAAAGGTACAATATTTATTAAAGGAGTAAGAGAAATGAATTTTAAATATGCTATAAAAGGTATGAAAAGAAATCTAATATTTAATCTACTATTATTTATCCAAGTTTCTCTGGCATTTACAGTTATATATAAAGGGATTGAGATTGATACGAGAATAAATGCTGAAATTGATAAAATTTTTAACTTCTTTAAAGATGATAAAATTTACACTATAAAAGATATAGGTAGTCCTGGAGATGAATATATAAACCATGATGAAATGGTAAATTTACTCCATAAAATCAATAAAGAAAAAAATACCACCTTCACGCAACAAGTTGACGTTGGTGAAGTCATACACTGCTTTGACGGTTATGAAAAATTCTTAAGGTATGAAGGCATAGGGGCTTATGCTGCAGAAGGGGTTCAAGTGTTTCAAGTTAGAAATCTTTTAGTTAATGAAAATTTTCTAGAAACCTTTAATGTTAAGCTAGATTCAGGAAAGTTTTTCGAGGCTGATGATTATAAAAGGTCTAGCAAAGATTCTAAGACTTCCCCTGTAATATTAGGATATGATTTTAAAGAACACTTTAAGATAGGTGACATAATAAAAACTACTCGTAATGATTCTTTAGAAGTTATAGGCTTTGCAGCGAAAAATCAAGTTACACCTTACGTAATAGATGGTTCTGACAATTATATAAATCTTAATAAATTTATGATACGTCCGTATACTTATCCAAGGGTTGAATATTGGTACAACTTCTTAATGTTTGATAAATTTAAATCTGATGAAGAAATAGCAAAATTTATATTTTCATTACAAAAAGATTTTCAAGAAAAAATTGGAGTTCGTGTTGATATAGAGGATTTAAGCACAATTATAAATGAAAATTTAGATATTTATAAAATGCAAAAAGATTTATCAAATACAGCTATGGTAAGTATTATTTTCTTTTTACTTTTATCATTAATTGTAACTAACCTAAACTTAATTATAAAAAGAAAAAAAGAATTTGGAATTCATATTTTAAATGGTGGTTCCCTAAAAGATATTGCTACAAGAATATATCTAGAAACTTTCTTAGTTTTATTTAGTGCATTTACTGTATTTATTCTTGGTATTCTTTTAAGAGGTCAGAGTTTAGACACCACAGGAATACTTTGTGTCCTAGTAGTAGCTGTTCTTATTTCAATAGTTGTTACTATTATTCCAATTATTAAAATAATGAAGTTAAGTATACCATCTATAATTAAGGGGGATGAATAATATGAGTTTAATTGAAATTAAAGATTTATCAAAGAGCTTTACTGTAAAAGATTCTGTAACAGTTGCATTAGATAATGTGAGTGTAAAAATAAATGAAGGTGAAATGATTGCTATTATTGGAACCTCTGGAGCTGGGAAAAGTACATTATTAAATATACTAGGGCTTTTAGATGAACAAAATTCAGGTGATTATATTTTAGATGGATTAGATGTTAAAAACACTTCTAAAAAAGGTTTATCTAAATTAAGAAACAAATACTTTGGATTTGTAGTTCAGCATTTTGCTTTAATAAAAGATTATACAGTTTATGAAAATATAGAGATACCTTTAGAATATGCAGGCATAAAAAAGAAAGATAGAAAAGAAAAAATAGATGCTGTTCTTAAGGATTTAAATATATTAGAAAAGAAAAATGAAATGAGTCGTAACCTTTCAGGAGGACAAGCACAGAGAGTTGCAATTGCTAGAGCAATTGTCCATAATCCTAAAATAATCCTTGCAGATGAGCCAACAGGTGCCTTAGATAAGAAAACAAGTAAAACAGTTATGGATATCTTAACTAACTTAAATAAGGCTGGAAAAACTATAATTATAGTTACTCATGATATGGAAGTTGCAAGAAGTTGCCAAAAAATATTTGAAATAGAAGATGGAAAAATTAAATTATTAGACCACCCCAATTAAAGAAAATGGAGCTACACTAATGCTGTAGCTCCATTTTTTACATTATATTTGCTGAATATCCCTTATTATTCATAAAGGGATTATTATTTACTATTTCTTCTGCCTCTTTAAAATCCTTTGCTTTAAAAACGATTGTCCATCCATTCTTATCGTATTTTCCTGCACACATTAGGTATTTATTCTCTTTTCTTCCATATGAGCACTCCCTGTCTATTATAAGACTTCTTGACTCACTTATGCTTTTACAGTTTAACTTAACAAATACTTCTGAACTTGATTTCATAAAAAATACACTCCTTTTAACCGAACAAACGTTTGATTTAATTTTATCGAACATCCGTTCTTATGTCAACATAAAATTTTCTTATGTTAACAATATATTACTTTAATTGAAAATATATTCTTAAATCTAGATATTTTTTTCTTTATCTATAAAGTACCCCTATTATCTCATATCCATTCATATTATTTTCTAAATCTATTAAGCTCCACATGCTTTCCTTATTAGTTATTGCACCTTTTCTACTAAACTCGCCTGCTGTTTGTCTTGATGTTATATATTTCATTTTTAATCCACTGGCACAAGCTAAATTTATTAAAGAAGTTTGGTTATAAAAGAATATATGGTCTCTCTCAGTGTATAAATTACTATTTATATTCGCATTTTGATAATCTATAGACTTTGCATTTGGAACACTAAATAAAATAATTCCATCATCTTTTAACTTCTCTTTTACCTCTTTCAAAAACTTAACTGGATTATTTATATGCTCTAACACATGGGCAAAAAATATTACATCAAAGCTTTTATCATTGAATAAATCCTTATTCCACACGCTATTAATTACATCTATCTTTAATTCATTTTTTATAAAATCACACGACTGTTTAGATGGCTCAAGACCAACTACACTCCACCCACTTCTTTTAGCTAAAGATAAAAACTCTCCTGTTCCTGAACCAATTTCTAAAAGCTCTCCTCTTCCTACCTTTAAAAACCTTAATATCATCTCATAAAACATTGCATGATCTATCATAGTTCCATCAAACACACCTTGTCTCATAGACACCCATCCTGAATCATAAACTTCATTTATCAACTTTCCAGTATCAATTTCCAGAGGATTTTTTCTAAATAACCCTTGGCACATAGTACATCTATCTAACTCATTATTTACAGAAATAACTGTTTCATTTCCACATATAGGACATAACATAAAAAAACTCCTTTTTCTATTTTTAATTTATTTTATGTAAAATAGAAAAAAAGGTTTCCTAAAAATTTTTAGGAAACCTCTCTTGATTAAATTTCTGCTATATTGAAGACTTCTAAGTCTTTATTTTCTTCTAAGGCTTTTTTCTTAACATTTATGATTGCTTGAAGAGTATCTAAGGCTGTTATAACACCTATGTTTCTCTCTACTGCTGCTCTTCTTATTAAGAATCCATCTCTCTTTGAATCGTTACCTTTTGTTGGTGTGTTGATTACTAAATCAACTTCTTTCTTTTTCACAACATCTAAGATGTTCGGCTTTTCTTCATTTAACTTTCTAACTTGTTCTGCTTTAATATCATTTTCTCTTAACATTTTACATGTTCCTTCTGTTGAGATAAATGTATATCCAAGCTCTGCAAGTTCTTTAGCCATTTTTAAGAATTCTTCTTTATCATGTTTTTTAACGGTTGCAAGAATTTTTCCTTTCTTCATTCCTGGGAACATACTTCCTGCTAAGAATCCTTTATATAATGCCTCTTCTAAAGTTCTTCCTACTCCTAAAACTTCTCCTGTAGATTTCATTTCTGGCCCTAATGATACTTCTACGTTTGGAAGCTTTTGTGTTGAGAATACTGGAACCTTTACTGATATTAATTCAGGCTCTTTATAAACATCTACACCGTATCCTAAGTCTTTAAGTTTTTCTCCAAGCATTACTCTTGTTGCAAGTTCAACTATTGGAACTCCTGAAACCTTACTTATATATGGTACAGTTCTTGATGCTCTAGGGTTAACCTCTATAACATAAAGCTTTCCTTCAAACTCTATAAACTGAATGTTTATCATTCCTTTTATTCCTATTTCAAGAGCTAACTTCTTAGTATAATCTAAAACATCTGCTTTTATATTTTCACTTATATTTTGGCTTGGGTACATAGTAACACTATCCCCTGAGTGAACGCCTGCTCTCTCTAAGTGTTCCATAATTCCTGGAATTAAGATTTCTTCCCCATCTGAAATTGCATCTACTTCAATTTCTCTTCCCATTAAATATTTATCTATAAGAATTGGATTTTTCTTATCTTTTTCAAAAGCATTTTTTAAGTAGTAGCTAAGTTCCTCATCATCATGAGTTATTTCCATACCTTGACCACCAATTACATATGAAGGTCTTACAAGTACAGGATATCCAAGCTCTTTAGCTTCTTTTAATCCTTCTTCTAAATTCCATACACCTTTTCCTTTTGGTCTGCTTACTCCAAGCTTTTCAAGTAATTCATCAAACTTTTCTCTGTCTTCTGCCATATCAATTTGGTCAGCAGTTGTTCCAAGTGTTGGAATATTTTTCTCTTTCATAAAGTTTGCAAGTTTTATGGCAGTTTGCCCTCCAAACTGAAGAATAACTCCATCTGGATTTTCTTTTTCTACTATATTTAATACATCTTCCTCTGTTAAAGGTTCAAAGTATAATTTATCTGATATATCAAAGTCTGTACTTACTGTTTCTGGGTTATTATTTACTATTATAGTTTCTACATTAAGCTTTCTTAAAGCCTTAACACAGTGAACTGATGCATAGTCAAACTCTACCCCTTGACCTATTCTAATTGGTCCTGAACCTATAACTATTACTTTCTTTCTATCATTAGAAACTACAACTTCATCAAATTGCTCATAAGTTGAGTAATAGTATGGTGATAATGCTTCAAATTCTCCTCCACATGTATCAACCATTTTATAAGTTGGTTTAATATTCCATATATCTCTTAATCTATTTATATCCTCTGGACATACATTTAAGAAGTCAGCTATTGCCTTATCTGAAAAACCTTTTTTCTTTAAGTTTAACAACCACTCTTTATCTAAATTTTCTATATGACTTAATTTTAATCTTTGTTCTTCATTTACTATCCACTTTATTTTTTCTACAAAGAATTTATCTATTCCTGTTATTTCAGAAACTTTCTCTACTCTATAATCTCTTCTAAGCATTTCTGCTAGAGCAAATATTCTTTCATCATCAGGAGTTACAACTCTCTCTTTAAGTTCTTGAATACTTAAATCTCTAAACTTTTTAAAATCTAATGAATATCTACCAATCTCTAAACTTCTTATCCCTTTTAAGAAAGCTTGCTCAAAGTTGGCACCTATAGCCATTATTTCACCTGTTGCCATCATCTTAGTTCCAAGTGCTCTATCTGCACTAAAGAATTTATCAAAAGGCCACTTTGGTATTTTACATACTACATAGTCTAATGTTGGTTCAAAACAAGCATATGTTTTTTGAGTTACAGCATTTTTAATTTCATCTAATCCATATCCTAAAGCAATTTTAGCTGCAAGCTTTGCTATTGGATATCCTGTTGCTTTTGATGCTAATGCTGATGACCTTGAAACTCTTGGATTTATTTCAATTACTGCATACTCAAAACTATGTGGATTTAATGCAAACTGAACGTTACATCCACCTTCTATTCCTACTGCATTTATTATATTTATTGATGCAGTTCTAAGCATTTGATATTCTTTATCTGAAAGAGTTTGAGATGGTGCAACAACTATGCTATCCCCTGTATGTATTCCAACAGGATCAATATTTTCCATGTTACATACTGTAATACAGTTTCCATATGAATCTCTCATTACTTCATATTCTACTTCTTTCCAACCTTTAACTGATTTCTCTAGTAGAACTTGTCCTATCGTACTTAATTGTAGTCCTGATTCTAAAGTTTCTCTAAGCTCCGCTTCATTATCAGCAATTCCTCCACCAGTTCCTCCTAGTGTATATGCTGGTCTTACTATAACAGGATATCCAATTTTAGCTGCATAATTCATTCCTGCTTCTAAATCTGTTATTATTTCACTTTGAATTACAGGCTCATTTATTCTATTCATCATATCTCTAAATAGCTCTCTATCTTCACCTTCTTTAATAGATGCTATTGATGTTCCGATTACTTTTACATTATATTTTTCTAAAATTCCAGCTTCATGTAAATCAACTGCTAGGTTTAGTCCTGTTTGACCTCCCATTCCTGCAATTAAACTATCTGGTCTTTCTTTAGCTATTACTTTTTCAACAAACTCTATTGTTAATGGCTCTAAGTAAACTTTATCTGCAACTTCTTTATCAGTCATTATTGTTGCTGGATTTGAGTTTATTAAAACAACTTCCATTCCTTCTTCTTTTAAAGCTTGACACGCTTGTGTTCCTGAATAATCAAACTCAGCAGCTTGTCCTATGATAATTGGACCTGAACCTATAACTAAAACTTTTTTAATATCTTTATTTAATGGCATAATAAATTCCTCCCGTTAATCCTATAGTGCATATTCTAAAAATCTATCAAATATATATTCGCAATCCTTTGGCCCTGCTGATGCTTCTGGATGGAATTGAACTGAATATATTGGTAATGTTTTATGCTTTAAGCCTTCAATCGTTTCATCATTTATATTCATATGTGTAGCTTCAACGTCCTTTGGTAACTCTTCTACAACATATCCGTGATTTTGTGATGTTATATGAACTCTTCCTGTCTCTAAATCTTTAACTGGGTGGTTACATCCTCTATGCCCAAATTTAAGTTTAGTAGTTTTCCCACCTAAACTTAGTGCTAAAAGTTGATGTCCTAGACAAATTCCTACTATTGGTTTTTTACCTATGATACCTTTTATTGTTTCTATAGCATAATCTAAATCTTCTGGGTCCCCAGGTCCATTAGATACAAATACTAAATCTGGATTTATACTTAAAATTTCTTCTGCTTTAACCCTTGCTGGGAATACTGAAATTTTACAGTTTCTCTTTTTAAAGTTTCTTATTATATTTTGTTTTATTCCATAATCTATTATTGCAACGTGTTTTCCTGTTCCATCTATCTCGTATTTTTCTTTAACGCTTACTATTTCTACTGCTTCTTTATTTGAAAAAGCTTCTAATCTATCTTTTACTTCTTCTAATGTAGAATTTTCTAATGCAATGATTCCTCTCATTGTTCCGCTATTTCTTAAAACCTTTGTTAAGGCTCTTGTGTCTATTTCTTCTAATCCTATTATCTTGTTCTGCTTTAAATAATCATCTAAAGTTAATTCGCATCTAAAGTTATTTGGCATTGTACATTTTTCTCTAACTATAAAACCTCTAACTTGTGGCTTACTTGACTCCATATCCTCTAGATTTATTCCATAATTCCCTACCAAAGGATATGTCATTGTTACTATTTGTCCATAATATGATGGGTCTGTTAATACCTCCTGATATCCTGTCATACCAGTTGTAAATACTACTTCACCAACACTTTCCTTAAGGTATCCAAATGATTTACCTTCAAAAACCATACCATTTTCTAATATAAGCTTTGCTTTCATGCTTAAGCCCTCCTTCAAAATATATATGTTTGAAGCTAAAAATACACTTTAAAGTTCATTTTAATAAAAAAAGGACAATAAGGAGACCGTTTTATACTTTAAATCGCTCTCTTTACCATCCTTATATGTTCAATATTTAAATTAACCTTCAAAGACAATTCTATGATATTACCTAAATCTGTAACTAACATAGTGCATACTTCCTTTCTGGCCTCACAGGACCAATTTAAAGTGTACCTTAACTCTAAATTTTATTCTTTTTATTTATTGTAGTGTATGGTTTTTTACATGTCAAGAAAATTTTTCAATTATCTAGAAAATATTACAAGTTTAAAATTACTTTATAAAGTGTTATTTTAAATTTATTTACTAATTTCTTTAATATGTTATAATTTCCTTATATTTCAATTTTATAAAAGGGGAAAATTTATGATTAAAATTACAAATCTAACAAAATCATTCAAAAAAGATGTTGTAGTTAATGGTCTTTCCTTTACTGTTAATCCAGGTGAAGTTGTTGGCTTACTTGGAGAAAATGGTGCTGGAAAAACTACTACTCTTAGAATGATTTCCACTATGCTAAAGATAACCTCAGGTGAAATACTTGTAAATAACATTTCTGCTAAAGAAAATCCAGTAGCTGTTAGAAATGAAATTGGAATTCTTTTTGGTGGTGATGTAGGTCTTTATGACAGGCTTACTGCTAAAGAAAATATTCGTTATTTTGCAAATCTTTATGGAATGAATGATAAAGATGCAGATAAAAGAATTAATGAACTTTCAAAAAGGCTTGGTATGGATGAATATATAAATAAGAGAGTTGCCAAGTTTTCTAGAGGTATGAAACAAAAGGTTTCCATTGCTCGTTCTATCGTTCACAATCCAAGCGTTATGCTTTTTGATGAACCTTGTACTGGTCTTGATGTAACTGCTGTCAGAGTAGTTCATGAATTTATTCGTGAATGTAAGGCTGAAGGAAAAACAGTTTTATTTTCAAGTCACTCCATGCAAGAAGTTGAAAAACTTTGCGATAGAGTTCTCATTATAAATAAAGGTGTACTTTTAGAAGATTCGTCAATTGCAACTCTTAAAGAAAAATATTCTAATAATGATTTAGAAGATGTTTTTGTTTCTTTAGTGGGAGGTGGTTCTAATGAATAATTTCTTAGTAGTTTTAAAAAAAGAACTTAAAGATATTTTTAGAGATAAGAAAACTGTTCTTTTTACAATTATTCTTCCTATTATACTTTTCCCTGTTATGTACAAGTTAATGGGCTATGGAATGGAAAGCTCTATGAAAAGTGCTTCTGAAGAAATAAAAATTTCTATAACAGGTGAGCAAAATTCTTCAATTTATAATTTGCTGCAAGGTCAAAAGAATGTAACCTTTGAATCACCAGAAGATCCTAAACAAGCTCTTAAAGATGGTGATTTGCAACTTATTATAGATGTTCCTAAAAACTTTGATGCTGAAATTAAAAAAGGAAATAATCCTAAATTAGATATTCTGTATGATGATTCTTCTAATAATTCTTCAATTGCACTTTCCTTTGTAGAAAGTTTAATATCTGGGTTAGAAGATAGTATTGTTAGTGATAGACTTAAAGCTCAAGGAATTGATACATCAATCTTAAAGCCAATTGAATTAAACGTGAAATCTAGTGCCTCACTTGATGGCGAAGAAGTTAATCCTATGGCAAGAACTTTAGGTGGAATGATGCCTTCACTTATTATTGTATTTATGTTTGCTCCTATCTTAGGAATTGCTGCAGACTTAGGTGCAGGAGAAAAAGAAAGAAATACATTTGAGCCACTTCTTTCAACATCTTGCGATAGAAACTCACTTTTATTTGGAAAAATTATTGCTATAAGCGTAGTGTCTGCCTTAACTATGATTGCAAGTTTAATTTCTATGTATGTAGGACTTCAAGGCTTTATAAAATCCATGGCTAGTATGGGTGGACATGAAGGTTCCTCAAGCCTTTCATTTGATTTAAGCTTTGAATCTATAATTTTAATGATATTCTTGTTATTGATACTTTTACTTGCAATTTGTGCAATTCAAATAAGTATAAGTATATTTGCAAGGTCAACTAAAGAAGCTGGAACTTACCTTTCAGGCGTTATAACTCCTATAATGATAATCTCTTACATCCCTATGTTCATGGATGCTAAAGATATTTCATCATTTGTTTTCCATCTTCCTATTGCAAACTCAGTTGCACTTATGAAGGAATTTATGGTTGGTATAAGTAACTTTAATCACGTTGGAATAGTATTCTTTTGGAATATAATCTATTTGATTTTAGCTATACTTGCAACAAAATATATGTTCTCAAGAGAAGAAGTAGTGTTTAGATCATAACTGTTATTAAGTTGAAATTCTTTTTGAATTTCAACTTATTTTTTTAAATTATTTCCTAGTATTTCGAACATCTCACTTATTTTATACCAATATATGGTATGATTAACTTAGTTAAATGAATTATTTTATTTAACTAAAGGGGGATTTATGATAGAAATTAAAAATGTAAGAAAAAAATTAGGAAATAGAATGATTTTAGATGATATATCTTTAACCATTGAAAAAGGTACTATTGTTGTTCTTATAGGTTCAAGCGGTTGTGGAAAAACCACCACCTTAAAGCTTATAAATAAACTTATAACGCCAACATCTGGAGAAATTTTTATAGATGGCATGCCTCTATCAAAAGAAGATACCATAAAGCTAAGGAGAAATATAGGTTATGTAATTCAAAATACTGGTCTTTTCCCACACTTAACTATAGGCGAAAATATCGAACTTATTCCTAAGCTAAAAAAAGAAAACTCATTAGATGATATAAATAAATCTACAACTGAATTTTTAGAAATGGTAGGTTTAGACCCTTCAATATTCTTAAACAAATACCCATCAGAGCTTAGTGGTGGCCAACAACAAAGAGTTGGTGTTGCTAGAGCCTTTGCAACCAATTCAGATATAATCTTAATGGATGAGCCATTTAGTGCTTTAGATCCTATAACTAGAACTTCCCTTCAAGACGAATTATTAAACTTAAATCACGAATTAAATAAAACTATAATCTTTGTAACTCATGATATGGATGAAGCCTTAAAAATCGCTGATAAAATCTGCATAATGAATAATGGAAAGATTGCACAGTTTGATACACCTGAAAATATTTTAAGAGAACCTGCTGATGAGTTTGTAAAAAGCTTTATTGGTGAAGATAGGGTTTGGAATAACCCTGAATTTATTAAAGCAAAGGACATAATGATTCAAAACCCTATAAAGGTTAGACCATATAGAACAATTCTTCAAGGTATAGAAATTATGAGAACACATAAAGTAGACAGCCTTTTAGTCTCTGAAAAAGATAATAGCCTCGTAGGAATCGTCACCTTAAAAACTATAAAATCTTCAACAAACAAATCTACACCTTTATCAGAAATCATGACTAAAGAAGTTTTATTTATTAATGAAAATGATAATCTAATTGATATCCTAGAAGTAATGAATACTCATTCTGTAGGCTATATTCCTGTTGTTTCTGATGATAAAAAGCTTGTAGGTCTTATAACTAGAAGTAGCTTACTTTCTATTTTAAGTGGACAATTTCTTGATATGGAGGTGAGTATTCTTGGGTAATTTTATTGAATTTATTTTTTCTCAAAAAGAGCAAATCTTAAAACTAACAATTCAACATATGACTTTAACTATTATCGCTATATCTATAGCTATAATAATCGGTATTCCTTTAGGTATTTTTATTTCTAGAATTCAACTTTTGAAAAAACCAATAGTTGGTTTTATAAACCTTGTTCAAGCTATCCCTTCAATGGCTCTTTTAGGAATATTAATTCCCTTTTTAGGCATAGGTAGTACACCTGCTATATGTATGGTTGTTATGTATTCCCTTTTACCTATAGTAAAAAATACTTGCACAGGAATTTCAGGAATAGACCCTGTTGTGTTAGAATCTGCTAAAGGAATTGGTCTTACTAAAAATCAAGTCTTATTTAAAATTCAACTTCCATTAGCACTTCCTATGATAATGTCAGGTGTTAGAATTTCTGCTGTAACCTCTGTTGGGCTAATGACACTAGCTGCCTTTATAGGTGCTGGCGGGCTTGGATATCTTGTATTCTCAGGTGTTCAAACTATCAATAATAATATGATTTTAGCTGGAGCTATTCCTGCTTGTATACTTGCCTTATTGGTAGATTATATTTTTGGTAAAATAGAACTTTTAGTTACGCCAAAAGGTCTAAACCCTTCTTCTCCTAAATCTAGTTTTTTAGGACTTAAAGTTATTAGTACAGTCTTAGCAGTATTATTTAGTATTTCCATTATTAATTCAGTAATAAATAACAATAAAGATTCAGTAACTATAGGCTCTAAAAACTTTACTGAGCAACTTATTCTTGGAAATATTTTTGCACTCATGGTCGAAGAGCACACTGATTATAATGTAAATAAAAAATTTAACCTTGGAGGTTCTTCAGTTGCCTTTGCGGCTTTAGAATCTGGAGAAATAGATTTATATCCTGATTATACCGGAACTATTCTTTTAAATGTTATGAATCAAGAGCCTATAAAAGATTCAAAAAAATCCTATGATCATATAAATGAATTTTTAAATACTAATCATAATTTAATGCTTTTAGAACCTCTTGGTTTTAATAATACCTATAACCTTGCAGTTACGAAGGATTTTGCAAACAAATATAATTTAAATACAATCTCTGATTTAGCTAAAATAAGTTCAGACTTAACACTTACACCTACTTTAGAGTTTGAAAATAGGTCTGATGGACTTAAAGGATTATCAAAGCATTATAATTTAAAATTTAATAAAGTCAAAGCAATGGATGGAAGTCTTAGATACAGTGCTCTATCCCTTGGAGAATGTGATGTTGTAGATGCCTTTACAACAGATGGTCTTTTGAAAAAATTTGATTTAAAAATATTAGAAGATGATAAAAACTTCTTCTCACCTTATGATACTGTTCCAGTAATAAATAAAGCCTCTTTAGAGAAATATCCTGA
>NZ_JBOFRG010000166.1:0-4668 GCF_051650885.1 Clostridium sp. | reverse complement strand
TTTTTTTCATACTATACAATAATAATATTTTTTTATTTAAGGAGGTTTTATTTATGCCATCTGTTTCAGGAACTTTAAAACATGCTGGAACTCGAAATGGATCGTTAGGAACATATACTAATCTCGCTGGTTTTAGTATCTGTTTATATTCTCCAAGTTCATCCCTTGGACTTTATGTCAAAACTAATTCTTCTGGTGCCTTTACTTTTAATAGTGTACCTGCTGGCACTTATGTCGTTGTTGAATGTGCTAAAGATAATTTAGGGATTGTAAGCCCTGATGATTTTACTAACGCAACTACTATTCCAGCCCCCGTTCCATCTGACCCTGATTATAGTCAAATTCCATCTCCAATTGCTAATACAAATATAGTAGATTCATTAAGTCAAAATACTTTTAACGTAACTGTTACTACTAGTAATATTACTGGCTTAAATTTTATAGATTCAACAATTAAAAATATTCCCCTTTCCATTCCAACAGGGGTTCTTGTTAATTCAAATATTTTAATTAATGCTGCTAATGGTACATTTGGTACATTACCTGCAGGCACAACTATAAATACATCTCCTTCCTCTTATCCATATACAAATGCTATTACAGCTGGGCAATTAACGTATGGTCAAGGTGTTACTGGAAGTATCTTTTTAACTGAAAACCGATATACATTGCAAAATATAAATACACAAGGTTGGTTTTTTACAACAAATCATACTACTTTTGATGAAAGAGGATATCATTTCTTAATCAATGGTGGTGACCCTAATGCAGTATTATTTAAAGAAACTATATCTGTCCTTCCTAATAGCTTTTACTTAGCTGGAGCTTGGCTTAACATGATAACAAATGCACCTGGTACTTGCAAAATTGGTTTTAGAGCATTAGCTTCTGATGGAGTTACTCAACTTTTTTATGGAGAAACTACTAATATTCAATTTGGTATTTGGGGACAAATTGGCCAAATTTTTAATACAAAGGATAATTCAATAATTTCACTTCAAGTTTTAACAATGTCTTCTGCTGGTGGTGGAAATGATTTTGTTTTAGATGATGTAACTCTTTCTAAAGTAACTTTTGATTCTAACGTTATCCTAACTAAATCTTTAGATAAACCGTATATTTCTGCAGGTGATACTATAACTTACACAAATACTATTACCTATACAACGGCTTTAACATCACCAATTTTCTATGATACTGTGCCTGCTGGTACAACATTTATACCATCCTCTGTAAAAATTAATAGTGTTAGCCAACCAAGCTATAATCCAAACTTAGGCTTTTCAATTCCATCCTCAACTATTGATACTGTTATTACAATCACATTTGATGTTATTGTTGTTACAGTTCCTAATGATGGTTATATCCATAATTCATCAGACCTTTACTACACCTTATCTATAATTCCTGGAAATCCTATCGCAAACTCTATCATGAGTAATACAGTATCTGCTTTAGGTCTTTCCCCTAAGTTATCACTTACTAAATTTGTTAATAAGGTTTTTTCTACTTTTGGTGATACAGTAACTTATACTTTATCCCTTGTAAATACTGGAAATACCTCAGCTAAAAATATAACTTTCTTTGATACAATTCCAAATGGTTGTATTTTAATTCCAAACTCTATTTTTATAGATGGTATTCCTTCAACTAGTATTCTTCCAGAATTGACTCTACCATTAAATGACTTAGCACCAAACGAATCAACAACAATAACTTTTTCAGTTTTAGTAAATAATTAATATCTATTATTAGGCAAATAAAAAGGAACTATTATATCAACTGATATGCTAGCTCCTTTTTCCTAATATTCTTCTAATCTTTGTGATAGTGGCTCTTTTAATATATTTTTAAGCATATTTTTTTTGAATGTTATCATTATTAGATATATTAAAATTCCTATTAATGATATGGATATAATTACTGCCCCTAAGCTAAAGCTTCCATAGATAGGCATCATCTTAGGGATAAAAAATGCTGCAATTAAGCTAAGTGGAATTATTGCTAATATTGCAAAAGTTAGATAATATTTTCCTTCATATGAAATAAGCTTCAAAAAATAATAAACTGCCTATCTCTAGGCAGTCTGCTACTATTTTAAATCATTGATATTTATCTCAAATGTTGCTTCCTCAAATTTTTTCTCTATCCCCAATTTATTTTTTATAAATGGAACAACTTTTATTTTCTTTATTTCTCTATCTCTAATCCATTCATATGAAAGACCACTCTCAGAACCTCCACCTTCAGATGTAAATTCTATTTCCTTATCTTTTTCATCATAAAATTTAAAATCCATACGGTTACCTTCATATCTTAATCTCATTGATAATGGTGTTATTCTTAAATCATTTATTTTAACTTCAATTTCTTTTTTTCCATCTTTTAATTTTAAATTTCTATCTATTTTAATACTTCTTGTATCTTCTTTTACTTTTTTTGTATCTATTTTAAATTTCACACTCCAATCGCCCTTTATTTCCTCTTTTTCTTTATAAGGATATTGGATATCCATACTGTCCATTCCTATTCTTATCTCTATTTCATCACCTAATTCTTCTTTCCATCCACTTGCATTCAATAAAATGTCTATAGTTCCATCTTCATTATCTTCCCCTCTCATTCCTTCTCCATAATGCTCTACCTTTTTTCCATTGCTATAAATTTCTATCTTCCCAAGCTCTGGTACTATATCATACTTTTCTTTTTCCTTAGCCAAATTCTTATCCATATTGTTGTAGTCAATTGTTGTACTTACTAATATTTTTTTATCATCATATATAGCCTCATTTATAATCAACTTAATTCCTTTATCCTCTTTTTCTAAAAGAATATTATCACGTATGAACCCTCCATATTTTTCAATAAGCATTGAAAGTCCACTCTCTTTCTTCTTCATAAGCATTTTTATAATAATCTTATCCTCCATATCTCATCCCCCTTTTCTCTATTTCATTTATCTATACGAACTCTTTCACTCAAACCTATCACTACTTTTCCAATTTTATAAAATAATTTTTATCATTAAAATTTTCCATCTCAATTTAGATTGCTTAGAATACAAGTATTATTCTCCACAAAAATAGAGTATAAATTTCTTATACTCTAATCATTAAGGTTTTCCTCTTTTTTTATATTAAATTCTATAGCATCACATAAAAAATCATTTTTATTATGAATTGAAATTTTTTCAATTGGATACTTAATATATCCCTTTTTTAATTTTTCTTTCAACTTCTTTTCAATATAATCCCTGGCCTCATCCCTCATATTAAACTTTTTTTCTATAAGCTTACCATTATCACCAAGTCGCCCTGAATTAATATAAACACATTCTCTATAGCTCCACATAACATAAAACTTATTACTATTTTTTTCCCTACTACTATATACTAGCCCTACAGCATTTCTCAAGCCTAATCCCCCTAATTACTGCTACCTAATACATACTATGAAAAATTTCTACAGCTTATTTCTTTTCTTTAATTTTTTGCATAAAAAAAAACCTTATTTCTAAGGTCTTTCTATCTTAACAAACTTCTTAATCTATTTAATTCTCTCTATACATTTTAACCATAATATCAATTATTCCAATTACTTTTTCTCTATTTTCTTCAAAAAAACTAATAATTTCTTCTACAGATGGTTGCTTATACACATGAGCAATTCTACTTCTATATCTTCTATACTTATTTAAAAATAGTAATTGTTCCTCTGTCAAAATTTTATTTTCATATAGCTTTTTTAAGCCCTTTTCCATATCATCACTTATTTTATAAATCTTCAATTCTTTCAATGTTATTGATGTAAAATTCTCAATCAATATAAAGTATTCTAGAAAACTTTGCTTTATTGCTGATTTTATTATTTCCTTTAAATCTTCATCCTCTACTTTTTTATATCTTTCCAATGCTTTTTCTAAAAGAGCCACTGTTTCTCTCTCATTTTTTATAATATCATATAATCGTTCCTTATTCATTCAACACATCTCTCTCTCTAAAAAACCTAAAAGTTTCATTATATTTATATTTTTTATTAACCTTTTCATAATCTTTATCATATAAATTTTTTTCATCATTATAGACTAAAATTCCTGTATCATAAACATTTACCTTGAATCTAATGTCCAATTCTTCATTATCTAAATTTATTAAATCAATTTCCTTATCAAATATTATCTCTAGTCTTTCTTCTAGCTCCATAATACTCATTAAATCTAGCTTTTTTTCACTTAAAATTGCAATATCAATATCAGAATCTTCATAAAAACTATTTTCCGCAAAACTTCCAAATAAAATAACTCCATTTATATTCGCATCTTTATACATACTAATACATTCTTCTGATTTAAGCTTTTTTATTACAATATCTCTATTTAAACTTTCACTCACTAGCTCTCACTCCACTCTTTCAAACTTTCTCTGTTCTCTTTACTCTTATTATAACCAACTTTCACCCTTTATTAAATAAATCTTTTCTATACTCTTTTTATATTTTTGTATAAAAAAAACCTTATTTCTAAGGTTTTTTTCTATCTTATTAAAGCTAGGGGGTAGCCAATAAG
The DNA here is from genome assembly GCF_051650885.1 of Clostridium sp. Taxonomy (GTDB): domain Bacteria; phylum Bacillota; class Clostridia; order Clostridiales; family Clostridiaceae; genus Clostridium. Next base: position 104 of record NZ_JBOFRG010000166.1, on the reverse strand, counting down.
AGATTCCATGGGGGATGGATATAAGTAAACTCTAAACTTCATTTCAGTTAACGAGCTTACGCTTTAGTATAAATAAGACGTGATTCAGGTAGAATTCTAAATTC
>NZ_JBOFRG010000165.1:0-1397 GCF_051650885.1 Clostridium sp. | reverse complement strand
ACAAAGCTATATTCTATTTTTGATTTATTTTCTATTTTACCATCCTCTGGAACAGATATAACTTTAACATCAAAGTTTATAGTTACAGCTTTTGAAGCCTCTATAAGACCTACTGGTATTCCAAGTTGAAGGTTAGAATCTGGAACTATAACTCCATTTATTTGAAGTGTTCCTTTTACATATTCAATATGGCTTTGAAGAATATCTTTAATTATTACATTATTAGCCGAAACTGTACCTATATTTTTAGCTAAGATTGTATAGGTGAATTTTTCGCCTATATCAACAAATTCTTTAGATGCAGTTTTCGTAAAGCTACCTGTCTCTGCTGATATAATTGCATCATTTATTTTAGTTATTGCAACATTAGTATCAGTTTTTTTAGATTTTCCATTAGTCACTTCTGGATTTACAGTATATTGATAATCAAGCCTTGCAGTATTATGAATTTCTTTAGACTTAATGTCTTTGTCTATTAAAACTTTATAGCTTAAAGAAACTTCTTCACCAGGCTCCATTGCACCTATAAATATTCCGTATTGAGGAATAGCACCAATCTTTGGAATACCATTTACTATAACTGAACCTTGTTTTAATACAGTTCCATCAGGTACTGTGTCATAAAGTTCAACATTATTAACTCTAGTATTTCCTTCATTAACCATAGTTATCTTATAAGTTAATTCTTCACCACTAGTTGCATATTCTTTATCGACTTCTTTTATAGCAAAGATATTTCCATAATTAACGTAGTTAATAGTTTCATTGCTCTTGCTACTACTATATCCTCTTTCACCATTTTCAGGATTTAATTGGAAATTATAATCTACTGTTGCTGAATTTTGAATTTCATTTTTTTCAGGAGCTTTAAATACTACGGCTTTAAACTCTACTAAAGTTTCTTCTTCAGGTTGAAGTGGTGCTACTGAAATTCCATTTGTTATAACTATTCCTGGTTGTGAAACACCATTTATTTTAACTGAATTTGCTACAAATTTAAGTGATGGATCTAAAATGTCTTTTAATATAATTTCTTCACCTAGAACATTTCCTGTATTTTTAAGCTTTAAAGTAAATTTGATTTCATCTTCTAGATCTACAAATATAGGGTTTGTTTCTTTCTTAATACTTACAATTGCTGTATTAATCTTTATTTTATCTACATTTGTTTCATTACACTTAGATACTCCACAAGGCTTGTTAGGCTCTACTGTATATCTATAACAAACTTTTGCTTTGTTTTCTAAAAGTCCACCTTGTCCTGTTTGAGATGGACATGGAAGTCCATTTATAGTTGGTGGTAAATCTTTATCTGCTATAGATACTACTAATACTTTAAATATTAAAGTTGCCTCTTCATCTGGCTTAACTGTACCTATATTAACACCAACTTGTGG
>NZ_JBOFRG010000164.1:0-10183 GCF_051650885.1 Clostridium sp. | reverse complement strand
AGTTCATCATATCTTTTTATAAGTCCTTCTACAAGTTCTGGTGTATAACTTGATCCTCCACCAATAGTAACTATCTTTAACTTTTTCATAACACTTACCTCCATCTATTTAAAACACTTTGTTTTTTATTTCTCTTCCTCTTGATTTCATAATATCACTCATTTAAAGCCTTTTAAATAGTTTTAGTGTCTAATAAAACTTGTTATACCTTCTGTAATTTGTTACATATAAAAAAACACTATGTTTTATAGAATTAAGTTTTAAGACAACTGAAAAAAGCACTCCATCCAACCAAGATTTGTAGTGCTTTTTCATCTGATTATATAAATCAATCCAATACCCCTAAAACTAAAAATGTTCTAGAGATTGCTTAGTGTTGTCGCACTAAGGCTTTTCTTACTTATATTTTATCAAGTTTTCATAAAATATAACATAATTTTTTTTATGATACTATACCTTCGCTTTTTTTAATTCACTTAGCTCCTTTGCTAAAGCCTCTATTATGTACATTACAGGCACCTGTGTTGTAAGTTGATGGTGCTTATATTTTTGCATTTGAACATAATAACTTATGTTTATATCTGATAATTTTGCAATTGTACAACTTTTACTATTAGTAATTGAAACTATTTTTACACCACGTTTCTTAAGCTCATTTAAATGTCTTATTCCATCCTTTCCTTCTCCCTCAACAGAAAAGAAAAGTGCCATAGCTTTTTCACCATTAATATGCTCTGTTGGATAATAAGGGTCATAAACAGGTACAGTAAATTTCCCTACCCCACTAAAGTGTCTTGCTGCATATCTAGCCAATTCTCCTGAGTTTCCAAACCCAATACAAATTATAGGGTTACTCTCTTCCATAAGACTTACGCTATCCTCTATATCCTTTTTAAATTCCTCTGTTTCTGTCCTATTTAAAAATTCAATAATCACACTTTTATCATCACGTATCTCAACAACATCAGTTTCCTCAAGCTCCATCTTAAGCTTTATCTTAAACTCAGAAAACCCTGCACAATTTAACTTCTTACAAAACCTTAATATAGTAGTTGTAGAGACATGAATCTCATCAGCAAGCTCCCTAATTCTCATATACACAACAGTTTTTTTATTATTAACTATATATTTATAAACCTCTAACTCAAGTTCATTCAATTCATTTATCTCTTCAAATCCAAGCATTTTCTTCACCTTCATCCTCTTAAATCATATATTCATTTTAACATAATTTAAGTTTTTCATTCTATAATTAAAGGACATCCCATTTCTAAGATATCCTTTTAACACTTTTAACATCTATATTTAATTTTTTAATCTTTCTATTTCCTCTACTTTTAATTCCGTTGCCTTTGCTATTGCTTCTTCATCTACCCCTAAAAGAATAAGGTTCTTTGCTATTTTTATTCGTTCCTCATTCTTACCTTTTTCCATTCCTTTTTCCATTCCTTTTTCCATTCCTTTTTCTATTCCTTTTTCTATTCCAATTCTCACAGCCTCAGTATCTAAGTAAGTTCTATTTAACACCTTAATCTCCTCCTCTATATAATCATCATATATGTACTTATTATTTAGATAACTAATCAAATAATCTATCATTACTAATATCTTATCATAATCTTCTCCTACAATCTTTCCTATTTTAAATAATTCTGTTGCTTCTTTTACCAAAGTTTCTGTTAATTTTTTTATCTTTTCTATAAACTTTTCTTTATTTTTAAGATTTCCATTTTTAAAATTTTTAGACAATTCTTTTCTTAATAGAAATATTTGTAATGGTAATAATGAGTACATTTCTTTCTCTATTAAATCTTTATCAGTATACTTCCAATACTTCATTATAGGAACCTCATAATCAATCATTTGATTATCTTGAAATTTAATTTTTAATTTTAAACTATCTGGAATTTTTTCATTTTCCTCTATAAAAATGACATATTGTTTTGGAAATACTATCACACCATTACTTCTTTCCTCAACTGCTTTTTCAAACCCATATTCAAGCATTCTAAAAACCATAGTTTTATCATTCAATGTTTGAAATTCAATATGAAAATTAGTTTTAGACACAGCCTTAATATCCTCTACTCTAAAGAATACATCAGCACGAAGTTTTTCTAACTTTTCTGTTATAAATTCATTATTACTTATAGTTATCTCAACCTCATCTTCAATAAAATTTTCGTTAAAAAGACTATTCAAAAAGACTAATAATAATTTCTTTGATACTGATGTAGAAAACTTTAAAATTTCATCTAACTTAATAGCATCATCTTTTTGCCTCATAAATTCAAACCTCCTATAAATTTCTTATTAGTCTTATAATTCCCACTTTAACTATATAATATACGAACTTATATTCCTATTTTTTTGAAATCTTATTCTTTTAAATAATTCTTATGAGAAATTTAATAAAAAAGTTTTAGTAATGATTTATTATATAAATAATCTATGGAGGACATACATATGAAAAGCTATGGAAAATTACTTGTGGAGTACACTTTCTTCTACTACAAATCAAATGGTTTTAGCTACTGGAAACCTTGCTAGGGGACTTTCTAATCCTTCAGAAACTATTAAAATCATCAGCTTAGGAAAATTTAGAGAAATACTAAAGAAGGAAACACTTAAAAATAATTTCAAAAGTAGTCTATCATAAAATGATATGCTACTTTTTTCTTTAGATATTCTATACTAACTTTAACATAATTTAGTTTTTCATTAACTTTTTTCAAATGATAATCCTGTGTATGTAACTTTGCTATCCTCACCTCTTCCCACTCTATGCCTTAATCCAAATTGCTTGCAATTTTCCTCAATTCTTAACTTTTAATTCTTAATTTTTCACTTCTCCCCCTTAATTCCATGTTATAATTTCCTTATGAAAGGAGGATTTTTATGAAGTTTAAATCCTATGAATTTAATTTAAAGAGCATGTGTAAGAGGAGTTTACCTCCTACTATAATTTCTATTATTTTATTGCCTGTTCTTTATAATTTCTTTGGAATTTACAATCTTTTGATTGCACCTTATATGGCTCTTATGTATATTAGGCTTAAGGATTACACTGATATAGATAAAGGACATATAAAGCCATTTTTCTTACATCTTTTAATTGGCGTTTTTGCAACTATAGCTTGTTTAAATTCCTTTACTGCACTTTTTATTAATTTAATCGGAGGTGCACTTTTAACATATTTTTTAACTGATGAATATAATCCAAGTAGTTATTTTCCTTATTTACTTGCATTTGTCCTTCTTCAGTTAATACCAGCTCCAATGGATAAGTTACCTTTAAGATTACTTGCCATTACTTTTTCATATTTAGTACTTTATATAACTTTACTTGTTACAAGTCCAAAGCTTATTACTTCTAAGGTACAAATATTAATTAATAAGGGTTTCTTAAATGTATCAGACCAGTTTAAAGCCTTAGCAGAAGGCAAGTACATAGACTTTAATAAACATAAATATGAGCTTTTTTCTATTTGTCGTGATATGAATAGGGTTATTTACTTAAGTCAAAAATCTAAGTATTATCCTTATGTTATTCTTTTTCAGCATTTGAATAATATTACTGATGAAGTTAATAAGAGAGATTGTCTTTTAGATAGGAATAAAAAATATTTTAATGATATTTCAATTCTTTTTTCTAAAATAAATTCCAGTTTATCTTCTGAGAATTATAATACTGCACTCACTCTTATAGACCAGTTTTTAAAGGATAACACCTTTTCTAATAAAGATATTAACTCATATTTCTTATTTTTATTAAATTATACAAAAAGCATTTTAAGTCATTTTAAAGAAAATAGAAAAGAAAGACATAATCCATTGAAAAAACTAAATCCTTTCTTTATTGACTTTAGGAAGATAAATCACTTTAAACTAAGTTTAAATAATTTTAAAGTAAGATTTTCTATTAGAATGGGAATTCTTTTAGGTTTTTCTTTTGCCTTTGTTAAAGTATTTCACTTTAATAAAAGCTATTGGATTCCTATGACAATATTTCTTCTAGCTATGCCTTTTTATGAGGATAGTAAAATAAAATCTGTTCAAAGATTTAAAGGAACAGTGGTTGGAATAATTATTAGTAGTATATTATTTTTCATTTTTAAATCAACAATGTCTCATGTCATAATTATAGGTATATCAACCTTCTTAATGTATGCTTTAGCTGATTTTACATGGCTTACTACTTATGTAACTTGCTATGCCATAGGGCTTTCTACATTAAATGAGGTATCTGGTGATTATAAAATAATCTTCCTTAGATTATTCTACACAAGTATTGCTATACTAATAGTTTTATTTGCTAATAGGTTTATCTTAAGAAGTAAAAATTATTATGAAATGGAATCTATGATTTACAAGTTAATTTCAATTGATAGAGATATGTTAAATGAACTTAGAGAAATCTTAAATGGACATTATAATCACAAGAAAATACGTGAGCTTATTTATCTTTCTTACTTAGTTAGTGCTAAGCTTCAAGTACATAATAATCCATCTTGTGATGATAGTGAAATAACAAATCTAAAAAGCTTTATATTTAACAATAATAAATTGACTACACTTTTAAGTCATGAATCTCTTTTGCTAACAACTTATTCTGAAGAGCTATTAGATAAAGAGTTTGTTTTAAGCAATATAAATAAAATTGAAGCTATTTTAAATCAAATGGAACATTCATTTAAAAAACATGTATTCTATAAACCTGTATATTCAAATAATATTATAGATTCTGTTATAACTAAGAATAGTTATGTAAATACACAAATGTTTAATTGCTTTATAAAAGCTGAAGACACATTAAGTGCTCTTGCAAAACTAAGTAAAACCTTAAAAAGAAACCACTAACATCTAGTGGTTTCTTTTATCTATTTATATAAGTTTTTTATTTTTATTACTATTGAAATTTGCAAATAATAAAAACATAAATGTAATTATTACAAATACTAGTACCATACTCCAACTACTTATAAATCCTATGCTACTAGAAACTAAAGCAAATATTGTTGAACCTGCTGAAAATCCAATAGCAAACATAAAGTTTATAACACTTAATATTTTAGGAAAGTTCTTTCCTTTAAAGAAAAGACTTACTAAATATGATGGTCCCATCATATATGCATATACAGATAATCCCTTAGTTATTGAGAATAAATATGCAAATATAGGTGAAATATGTGCAAATATTAAACATAAACTTGAAACAGCTGTTAAGATAAATGCTATCATTAAAGTTTTTGTAGTTCCTATTTTATCAAATAATATTCCTCCCATTAGGTTTCCTATTAATGAGAAAATAGCAAATAACGCTCCAATATTCCCTAAAAACATAACTGATATATTTTTATATGCCACTGCACTACCCATTAAATGCTTTAAATAATTAGGATATTGTATTGATAAAGCTGCCATAGACAACCCCATGAAAATAAATCCTACTGATAAGCAAATAAATGTTTTATTTTTCAATCCCCATTTAAGGGATACGTGCTCCATAACAGTCTTATGTTCTGTTGATGGATTTACTGTTCTTTTTTCTGAAGTTAAACTTTTCTTATCTAATTTACTAAAATCCAATAAAAAGATTGTAAATAACAAACTTGTTACAACAGAAACTAATCCAAATATTATATAAGCTTCTTTAAATCCTTTAGTTACTAAAAGATATACCACAATTTCTTGAAGTGCAATATTTCCCACTGAACCCCCAGCAAATGCTAGGCTTAATGCACTCCCTTTCTTTTTCTCATCAAAATAAGCATTTATAATAGTTGGAATTCCAATAGCTGAAAATACCAATGTCCCAATTTGAACAATTGCTGCGATTATATAAAACTCTATTAAAGTTCTTGCAAATCCAAATGATAAAAATCCAACTCCCGATAAAATACATCCAATTATAAATAATTTTTTAGGATGCATTTTAGTATACAATGCTCCTACAAATGGTGATGCTATGGCTGATATTAATGTTCCAATTGTAAATATTAAAGAAAAGCCACTTAATGAAAAGTGGCATCCTTTAGTTACATAACTTACAAATTGTGGCTGAATGTTTGATGCAATACTAAAGGGTATTGCTTGTATTAAAATACATCCAATTATAATTTTTAGTTTTCTTTTATCTTTAATTTTTGATATCATAACTATGCCACAGTAGCTTCTTTATTCATTTCTGCTTTTTGTTTATGTTTCATAGCTTTAATTGACATTAATAATAATGCATATCCTACTACTAAGAATACAAGCATTGCTATCCAAGCCATTTTGAATCCTATACTTTGTGCAAATGCACCAAATATTACTGAACCTAATGCAAATCCTATAGCAAATAATAAACTCATAGTTCCTAAGTTAACACTTGATTCTTTTCTTCCAAATACATCTGTTGCAAGGAATGCTGGTCCTGACATATAAGAGAATACACATAATCCATAGAAAATTGAGAATAAGAATGAGAAATTATGTGATGCTCCTGCAAGTAACATTCCGACAATAGCTACTGCTTGGAAAATAAATGCAAGTAACATTGCTTTAAAGCTTCCGATTTTATCAAATAAAGCTCCTCCACCAACATTTCCTATTAAGCAGAATAATGCAAACACTGATCCTAGTATTCCTATTAAATGTGCATCTAAATGTAATTGCATTCTAAAATATGATGCATATTGAGTACTACAAGCACTTATAGCAATTCCAATGAATGCATATCCAAGTGCAAGTAACCAGAAATATTTTTCATGTCTTGTTTTAGCAGCACCAGGTCCTTCATATATAGCTGCATGTTGTTGTTTACTATTATCTTCAGCTTTTTCTGTTCCTGTAGCTTCAGCTACTAATTCTCCTGGTTTTGGAACTCTTATAAAGAATAATACTATTATTAAACTAAATATAAGAGATAATATTCCAAAGAAAATGTATGAATAAGCTTCACCATGTCCTCCTAACATACTAGATACGATTGGTTGTAAAAATACATTACCAATTGAACCTCCAGCAAAAGCAATTCCTAATGCTTTACCTCTACCAGTTGTAGGGAACCAACTACCAATTAAAAATGGAATACCAAGTCCTGAGAATAATACACAACCAACTTGCATTACAGCTGATAATATATAGAATTCTGGTAAATTTGTTGCAAGTCCCATTCCTAAGAAACCTAAACTAGATAAAACTGTACCTATTATAAATAATATCTTTAAATTAACTTTTCCAAATAGTTTTCCTAGAAAAGGTGAACATACTGAAGATGCTAATGCACCAAATGTAAATATCAAAGAAAAACTTGCTAATGAAAATGAAAAATGCTTAACCACATAAGGTATAAATAATGGCTGTATATTTTGTGCTACACCAAAAGGTATTGCTTGAATTACCATTGCTATAAAAATCATTAGATATTTTCTTTTATTACTACTTTTTGTTACTGTTTCACTCATAATTAACACTCCTTTTTTAGGAGCTCTACATAACAAAATTTAGAATTTTATAAACTACATTAAATTACTACTTTTAAATTACAACACCTTCTATAACTACTCTAAAACTTAGTTATGTAGGGGCTTCTTTCTTAGTTTTGATATTTTACTTCTAATTCATCATTATATGGGAATAAAATTAATTTATCTCCATCTAAATTTTCTTTGTTCATACATACTGCATTTAAAGAATTGTTTTTATAAGTATTATAATAATATATTCCTTTTTCTAAATTCATACATGCTGTATATTGTGTTATATCACTTCTTTGTGGTGTTCTAACAGAACCTCTTACCATGGCTACATTATTTAAAATGTGGAAAAATTCATTTACATCCATAGAATCACTATCATTTGCTAAAGCAAAATGTCTTAAAAATGCTACTCTTACAAATCTTGATGCTGGTGTAAAATCTCCTGGTAATCCAACACATCCTGTTCCTTGACCTAAAGCAGGTAACTCTTGACAACTCCAAGTTTCTTTTCCAACTTGATCTGCATATAATCCAATATATTGTCTTAAGTTAGTTTGATGCCAATCAAATGTTGGTGAATTTGTTAGTACTCCTACTTTGTTTTCAAAAACTTTTATTCCTTCTTTAGTGCTTTCAATAACTATACTTTCACCACTTTTATCTGTAACTATCCAGTGTAATGTTGGTGTTGGTGTTTTTTCATTAAATGGAATATTCATAATGTTTAAGTTTAAAGCTTCTTTTCTAACTTCATCTAATGAAGAGAAATTTGAAACTATCCAAAACATTACATCATAAACTGAAATATTTGTTTTTCCTTCCATTTTTTCAGTTCCATAATATGCGTAAGTTGGAAAATTTAGTCCTGCAACTGCTAAACCTTTTTCATTCATTCCATCAGCAAGCATTGGATGATTTTCCATAACAGTCATCATTCCAATAACTGCATATTTTGTTTTTTCTTCTTCTTTAGTTACTGAATGTAGATACTTGAAACCTCTTGGAATTATTCCAACGGATTGACCAAATTCATATTCAATATCCATATTTCTTCCAAATAAATGTTCATTTTCTTTTGTTTTTAAAGTTAATGCTGTACACATATTTATCACTTCTTTCTGTTTTATTTCCTTGTCTGCATTTAGTATATTCCCCAAAAATTTCAAAGTAAACCTCTTTTCTATATTGTTTAAAATTTTGCATTTTTATACATTTATCCCCATTGAAAATGAATTTTGTAAAATTTTTTTTTACTATTTGTTATATGTTTTAAAACATTTTATTCATACCAGTTTCACATTTTTTTCATATAATTACGTTGTTATAAATTATATTTATAATTTTTTAGACCTTTTTTTCAAAGTTTTGGGAGCTAATTTCCAAATTATATAAAAGTATAAAAAATTCCCTAAGTAAACTTAATTACTTAGAGAATTTTTCTTTTATTTTTTTCAAATTTTGAGCTATAACATAATTTTCTGTTGCTAAGTCTTCTTCTCCTAAAGCTTCATAGACTTTTCCAAGTGTATTGAATACCCTCTCTTCTTTGCAACCTTTTTCAATTGCTAAATCATAATTTTCTATTGCCTTATCTAAATCCCCTGTTAAAAGATATATATTTCCCATATTATAATGTGGCACATAATTTTTATCATTTAAAGTAATCATCATTTCAAACTCTTTTAAAGCTTTTTCATATTCCTCTATCAAAAAATAACCTTGCCCTAAATTATAATATGTCTTTTCATATGTTTTATCTAGTTTCTTAGCCTCTTTTAAAAGCTCTATTGCTTTTTCATACTCTTTTTTTTCTAATAAGAAACCTGCCTCATCATTAAGTCTTACAGCTTCTCTGTTTTCTGATAATTTAAACTTCATTATTCCATCCCCTTTAAGTTTTAATTAATCATCCCACGATTTAGTTTCTAAGAATCTTGTAGCTTTTTTCTCTGCTCTTCTAGTTATTTCTTTATTATATCCCATGAATTCTAGTATTTTTATAGCATTTCTAGTCTTTGATCTTCCAGTTTTTAATTTATAATCAAAAACAATTTCTTTCTTAACTACTTTTTCTTCAAAACTATAATTATCAAATATATCTTCCATCATATAAGTAAGCTCTATATCATGAGTTGCAGCTAAACAGAACATATCTTTATCTTCTCCAATATATTTAAGTATTTCAGAAGATGCCCCTATTCTTTCAGCTGTATTTGTTCCTCTTAATATTTCATCTACTATACATAATATAGGATATTCATATTCCATACTATCTAGAATTCTTTTTAATGATTTTATTTCAACTATATAATAACTTTCACTTTTTAAGATACTATCTTGAAGTGCCATAGAAGAATATATTCTAAACATAGATGCCTTATATTTCTTTGCACAAACTGTATTTATAGTTTGCCCAAGTAATGCATTTAAACCAACAGTTCTTAAGAAAGTACTTTTACCTGATGCATTAGAACCTGTTAAAAGTATTGATTTCTCTGATTTAAAACTATTTGGAATAGGTTCTTTTAATAATGGATTATAAATATCCTTAAACTCTAAACTAACCTTTTCACTGTACTCAGGGTTTGTGTAATACTTTAATGTTTCTCTGAAGGAAGACACTCCTATTAAAGCATCAAGCTCCCCAACATAATCATATAAAACTCTAATACTTTCAGGGTTATCACAAATAACCTTTCCAGCTTTTTCATAGTTTA
>NZ_JBOFRG010000163.1:0-2967 GCF_051650885.1 Clostridium sp. | reverse complement strand
TAAAGTCCTTAGAGTCATTCTTTTTGAAATCTCTAGAATCATTTTTTCTAAAGTCCTTAGAGTCATTCTTTTTGAAATCTCTAGAATCATTTTTTCTAAAGTCCTTAGAGTCATTCTTTTTGAAATCTCTAGAATCATTTTTTCTAAAGTCCTTAGAGTCATTCTTTCTGAAGTCTCTAGAATCATTTTTTCTAAAGTCCTTAGAGTCGTTCTTTTTGAAGTCTCTAGAATCGTTTTTTCTAAAGTCTTTAGAGTCGTTCTTTTTGAAGTCTCTAGAATCGTTTTTTCTAAAGTCTTTAGAGTCGTTCTTTTTGAAGTCTCTAGAATCGTTTTTTCTAAAGTCCTTAGAGTCATTCTTCTTGAAATCTCTAGAATCATTTTTTCTAAAGTCTTTATTTTTAGAGTAATCTTTTTTATAAGGATTTTCTTTTTTTACTTCCTTAACAGGCTCTTCTTCTTTAACTGGTAATGTACCTTCTTTTAAAGCTTTTTCATAAGCAAGTCTTGCAAGTTCTTTTTTCATTTTAACTTCGATAACTGCGTTAAAGATAGTTAATAAATCTTCTTTTGGATTATTAAGAGGTAAAGTACAAGCCTCTTTTAGGTTGGTATTTTTTTGTGTATATGCTTTTAGAAGTTTAACATCGAAGTTTAAAGCGGATAATCTGTACATAGCTTTTCCTTCAGTGTTATCTCCAAGTCTATGTAATTTAAATTTAAAGTCTAAGTAAGTATAAACTAAATCTCTATTTTCTTTTTTTCCTGTTATAGTTTCCATTTTTTTTAATGGAATTAATTTTGAGTTTTTATTCATATAATATATGTCCTTTCAACCCTTAACTTCTTTAAGTTAGGGGACTTTTTACAGTATAGTTTAACATTAATTTTAAATAATAGATATAAGATAGTAAAAAATAAACCCTAATCTAGGAATCAGACTAGGGTTTTAGGAAATTTATAGTTTAAAAACTAAATGATACCTTCACTTTTAAGGATATCTTCTAATTTTTGAAGTTTCTCGCTTAATGTCATAAATTTTTCTTTTAAAGTATCTTTAGATACTCCATCTTCATCTATAACTTTTTCTAAATCTTCTACAGTTTTTAATGCGTCATCAATATCTTGTTGTGCTAATTTAATGTTTTCATCTTTCATAGGTAAAACTCCTTTTTTCTATGTATGGTTAACATATTATTTATATATTTATACTAGCACTAATAAAAGTTAAGTTCAATGAATATATTTTAATAATAGTAATACTTAAATGGGGGAAAAATGATTAATTATATTTGGTTTGGAATGATTTTTTTAGGAATCATAGTTGCATTATTTACAGGCAATGCAGATAAGGTTACAGAGGCTATTGTTGGAGGAAGTGATAGCACTGTTAAATTTATTATAGGACTTGTTGGAATTATGTGTTTTTGGTGTGGAGTTATGAAGGTTGCTGAAAAAAGTGGATTAACATCTGTACTTGCAAAAGTTTTAAGACCTATATTAAAGGTTTTATTTAAAGAGGCAGCTAAGGATGAGAAGGCTTTAGGCGCAATTGTAATGAACTTAACTGCAAATATGTTTGGTCTTTCAAATGCGGCAACTCCTTTTGGAATAAAGGCTATGGAGGAAATGGATAGATTGAATAGAGAGAAGGGACGGGCATCTAATGATATGGCACTCTTTTTGGTTATGAATGCAGCTTGTATTCAGTTTATTCCAACAACAATTCTTTCCATAAGAGCAGCAGAAGGTTCAGCTAATGCAGGAGCAATAATAATTCCAGCAATAATTTCAACAGCAATAGCAGCAACAGTTGGGATAGTTTGTTGTAAAATACTTCAAAGGTATTTTTAAGGAGGATTTGGATGTTTACGTATATTACAAAGAGTATAATACCAATAATAGTTTTAGTAATCCTTGTTTATGGAATGATAAAGGGAAGAAAGGTATATGAATGGTTTCTAGAAGGAGCAAAGGATGGATTAAAAGTGTGTATGAATATATTCCCATGCCTTTTGGCTATGATTATAGCAGTTCAGATATTTAGAGGTGGTCATCTTTTAGATATGATAAATAGTCTTTTAGCACCAATGGCAGAATTTATAGGGCTTCCTGAAGAAATAATCCCTTTAGTTTTAATAAAGCCTATATCAGGAAGTGGAGCTATTGGAATTTTTACAGATACAATAAGAACTTATGGACCAGACAGCTTTATAGGAATATTAGCATCAGTAATAATGGGAACAACTGAAACGATTTTTTATACAATAACAGTTTATTTTGGAGCTGTAAAAGTAAAAAAAATAAGACATACATTATGGAGTGCTATGCTTGCTGATATGGCAGCAATTTTTGCAGCAATAACAATGGTAAAACTCCTTTTATTTTAGAAAACTCGCATAGGCGAGTTTTTTATCTTAAAAGTATCTTTAATTTAATAAGATAGGGTAGAAATTTAGAAAAAATATGGTAATATATTCAATAAGGATAAAGAGAATTTAAAAGGGGGCATAGAAACGATGGAAGAAAATAAATTTTATATTGTAAATGGGGATGTACTTCCTGATGTATTTTATAAGGTTCTTGAAGTGAAGGAACTTCTTCACACAGGAAAAGTAAAAGATATATCAGAAGGAGTAAAAGTAGTAGGAATAAGCAGAAGTACTTATTACAAATATAAGGATACTGTTTATCAGATGGCTGAAGGGGTTAATAGCAAGAAGATAACTATAGTATTACTTTTATCACATAAATCAGGTGCTTTATCAAGAGTTCTTGATTTTATTGCAACAAATAAGTTAAATATATTAACAATTAATCAAGATATACCAATAAACATGAGTGCTAATGTTACAATAACATTAGATGTATCTAGGATAAAAGGTGATGTTAAAAAATTCTTGTATAAAATAAGTGAAATAGATGAAGTAATAAAGGTAAGAGTTTTAGCAGTTGAGTAGATTAAATAAA
>NZ_JBOFRG010000162.1:0-1568 GCF_051650885.1 Clostridium sp. | reverse complement strand
TCTTATCTCTATAGAGAGATTTAATTTAGAAAAAATCACGGAAGCTGAACAGAGCAAGAGAGAATGAACAAGTTTTAATAAGGGGTCTTCTACATGATTGGTAAAGGGAACAACCAGTCTAGATCTAAAGCAAATTACTGCTTTCTACAAGATAGAAATATCTTTTAAGGATAGAAAAGACAATGTACTATCTGAAGATCTAATAGAAAGACTGTAGATCATCTAGCTACAAAATGAGATCGAATGTTTGGCTTTGATTATATGAGAAGACACAACAAGGTAAAAAGATGTCTACATATCTTGTTATGAAAGAAGGATGGCTTAAGAAAATTTAGTAAGATAAAAACTATCTTTGTACAAGAAGTATTGTCTATCGATAATGCTGAAGTATGAATTGATACACATATCTTAAAAGACATTAAGGTCAGACATAACAAGCCTGATATCTTGAATTAAATAAGAAGATAAAGGAAATTTAGATTTTCGAGCTAAATAAACGACCAAGATTTTCTCACAGTTTAATTAAATTGAAAATTAAGAAAATACAATCTTCTTCTAATGAACTTGTATTAATACACAAAGCTAAAACAAGAATAGTTCCCTATGTAGTAACATGGGATAGTATGGTAAAGACTAATCACAAGAAGTATATCCAAATTCTGGGAATCAAACTTACATTTGAAGGAAACATCCAGTCTGTTGTGCTTAAGAAAACCCTTGAGAGTATCTCTCTGGGGAAGACGAAGCTGATGAAGAAGAGAATGAGAAAGAATTGGAGAATCTGGCGAGTTATAGAGGAGAAGTTGAAGAGGTACAACATAAAAGGTATGACACAAGACCCGAGACGATAATACCAAGGAAAACTCATAACCCCTAAGATCTCTTAACTGAGAAACCTTGTCTGATAAAAGACTTAGTATTGGGCTCTTCTATACAATCTACTGACATCTAAATGGTAAAAAATTTAAGCAAATAAATTTATTTATATGTTTAAAGCTAAAATGATTAAGTAAAATTTAAAATTAATTATGTAGCTTAAATGATAAAGAAAAATTTAAAAGTAAATATAAAGTTTTTTAGATCAAGATGAATACTAAAAGATCAATATGAAGACTACTAGGACGATATTATATAAAAATCAAATATGAAGTCTAAAAGATCAATATTAAATTAAAAATCAAATTTGAAGTCTAAAAGATCAATATTAAAAAAAAACAAATTTGAAGTCTAAAAGATCAATATTTGACGTAGTACCGGGGGATGCACCCTGCCTTGAGATAGTTCTCAATTAGGCTTCTCAAAGGGTCGTCTTTCCTGCCGGTGACCAAAGCATTTTTTAAATAAAATTAGTCATTAATATGTTTATTTGACATGGGTTAAAAATTTTTAAAATATTTATATCTAGAATTTTCTAGAATAAATATTTGTAATGTGGTAGATACCACAACCATGTTTCTAAAAGCAAGAATACAAACTGATACTCTATCGTTTTTAACGAATTATCTTCTATTTATTGATGATCTTTTACTCTTAGCAGATAAAGAAAATCCTCTTAAAGTGATGTATGA
>NZ_JBOFRG010000161.1:0-4631 GCF_051650885.1 Clostridium sp. | reverse complement strand
TATACAATAGTTCTAAATAATAGTGGAATCTTAAATGCAACTACAGCTACATTTATAGATACACTTCCAACAGATATAACATTAATACCAAATACGTTAAAGGTAGATGGTGTTTTAAATAATCAAACTTCAAATCCTTTAAATATTGATTTAAGTCCATTTAATTCAATGGAAGTAAAAACAATAACCTTTGATGTGCAAATCGTAAATACAATTCCTAGTATAAATCCAATAATAAATAAAAGCTTTGTAAATTATAATTATATAGATGATTCAGGTGTAGCTATAACTATGGATACTATAAGCAATGGTGTTGTTACAACTGTAGCTTACGGAAGTCTTGTCGCTAATAAGATAGTAGATAAAAGCTATGCAGAAGTTTTAGATGTGTTAACTTACACAATTCCGATACACTATAATGTAGGAAACATGAGTCTATATAATATAAAATTCATAGATACACTTCCAAGTGAAGTAACATTAAATAGCATAATGGTGGATGGAGTAACTGTAGTTGGAGGTCTTAGTAGCCCTGGAATAACAATTCCGACAATACCAGTAGGAGGAGTAAGTACAGTAAGTTTTAAAGTAACTGTAAATACAGTTTCAACTATAAATCCAATAGTAAATAGTAGTTATATAAAATATAGTTACACACAAGATCCAGGACAGCCATCTATAAATAGTGATTTAAACACAAATATAGTTCAAACAACTATTATAAATTCAAAGTTTGATATAAAAAAAATAGTAGATAAAAGCTTTGCAACAAACGGTGATACATTAACCTATACTATAGTTATAAAAAATATAGGAAATACAATTGGGAAAAATCTGAATTTTGTAGATACTATAGCAAATAGCTTAGCTTATATAAGTGGGACATTAAAGTTAAATGGAGCTTTAATAGGAGGAACACCAAGCAATATAAGTATAGGAAATGTATTAAGTGGGGAAACGGTAACAATTATATACCAAACAAAAATAAATTAAAAAATATTAAATTTATCCAGTAGTTATCAAAATAGCTTTAGACGGTAGCTACTAGATAGATTTAAAGTGGAGGAATTTATAGGTGGAGAGTATAAGTTGTTAAAAATATAAAGTTAAAGTATAATTGCTAAGAACTATGATATTAGTTTAAATTTAAAAATGAGGTGAAAATTAAAGTGAAAAAGATAAATCTAACAGAGGGTAATATAACAAAATCTCTGTTATCACTGTCTCTTCCGATTATAATGACAAACTTTATCCAAACAGCTTATGGAATGGTTGATATGATATGGATAGGTAGGCTTGGGAGCAATGCGGTTGCAGCTATAGGAACTGCAAGTTTCTTTATTAATCTATCATTTGCACTTGCAACTATAGTTTTAATTGGGACTGGGGTTAAATTATCTCATGCAATAGGAAAAGGGGAGCATGAGGATGAGCATACATATATAGATAATGGAATTATAATGATTGTTATTTTAGGAATTATATATATGATTTTTCTTATATTATTTAGAAAGCCACTTATAGATTTTTATAAGCTTGGAGATCCTTGGGTTACGCATATGGCTGAAAAGTATTTAGTAGTATCAGCTATTGGAATAGTTGTTATGTACCTAAATTCATTATTTACTATAATATTTAATTCCTATGGTAATAGTAAAATGCCTTTTAGGGCAAATACAACTGGATTTATATTTAACATAATCCTTGATCCAATATTAATATTTGGACTTTTAAATGTACCAAAGCTTGGAGTTATGGGAGCAGCCTTTTCAACTCTTATAGCAAGATGTATTGTTTTAGCAATATTTATATGGAAAGGTAGAGAACAAATTGGAGCATTTAAAGAGGGGATAAACTTTAAATTTGATAAAGCAAAGGAAGTTATAAAGCTTGGATTCCCTGTAACTATTCAAAGAGTAACATTTAGTCTTATATCAATAACAATAGGAAGAATAGTATCAGATTTTGGAGCAACAGCTATTGCAGTTCAAAAGGTTGGGGTACAGATTGAATCAGTATCATATGTGACAATAGGAGGACTTCAAGGTGCTATAAGTGCTTTTGTAGGACAAAACTATGGAGCAGACAAAAAGGAAAGAATAGTTGAAGGATATAAAAAAGCCTTAACTTTAACAGTGATTTTTGGAGGAACTGTAAGTTTAATATTTATACTTTTCCCCAAAATGATATTTAGTATATTCTTACCAGATCCTAGTGCTTTAGAGATGGGGGCTGGCTACATGAGAATACTTGGAGTTTCACAGGTGTTTATGTGCATGGAACTTTTAACAGTAGGGGCATTTAATGGAGTTGGAAAAACACATGTGCCACCATTTATAAGTACAACATTTAGCTTACTTAGAATACCTTGTGCTTTGATTTTATCAAGTAGTGCTCTTTTAGGACTTGATGGAATATGGTGGAGTATTAGCATTAGTAGTGTATTTAAGGGAGTTATATTAGTTAGTGGATTTGTGATGCTTATGAGGAAGTATAAGAGAGAATTTAAAATTAAAAATTAAAGGGGACTTGGCATCAAGTCTCCTTTTGTGCGGCTCAAAAATCATAGTAGAATTTTAAATTATAATGGTAGTCACAAGGGATTTTTTGTGGCTACAAATGTTGTATTGCCATAAGTATTATGGTAGAAGAGGAAAAAGTACGGGGATATCTTGTGATGTTCCCGCACTTTTTGTTAGCAGAGTATAGATACCATAAAGCTTAGTGTGATACTATCGTTTGGTGCTAAGTTTGGAAGTGTTATACCTAAAGATGGATTGGCAGATAAGTTTGGTACATTATTTATAGTAACTGAACTAGGTACAAATGATGTACCTTCTGGAATTGTATCTTTAAAGAGTAGATTGGTGGCTTGGATATTTCCTTTGTTTGGAATAACTATTGTATAAGTTAGTGTACTACCACAGGTTAAAAATACTTTATCTACTGATTTTGTAAAACCTGATAGATCTAAAATTGGAGCTAGGGTATTGACTGTATTTGTGGTAGAAGAACCAAAGGCTCCATTTACAATAGTAGTTTGTGTATAGTTATATTTTAAATATCCAGAGTTAGAGATTGTAGTTGTACTAGGAATTGATACTAATTGGGTCTTGAAAGAAACTGTTAATGTTCCATTAGCAGGAAGGGAAGTTACTGGGATTGTAATGCTTACACCTGGTGGATTAGGGTTTGCATTAGATAAAGTTGTTCCATTTACTGTTAACGAATTAGGAATATAAACAGTTTCTATAGGCACTGTATCTATAAAAACTAAGTTAGTAGCAGTTGTATTTCCTATATTTGAGTACACAAGTGTGTAAGTTAAAATAGTCCCAAGACTTGCAATAGTAGGTGTAACTATTTTAGAACTTAGTATTTTAGCAGAAACTAGAGTAGTTGTGACTTGATTTGAAATATATTTAAAGCTATTGTTGCTATAAGATGCCATGGCTTGATTCTTATATACAGAAGTGGTTAAAGTATCTAGGGTTACTTTAAAGCTTACAGTAAATGTGGCACCTTCAGGGATTGAATCTGGAAAAATAAAGCTTGGAATAGTAGGAGAGCCACTTACAGGTACACCATTAAAGGTCAAGCTTCCAGGAACAAATGTTGAATTAGTGGGAAGTGTGTCGGTAAAATTTGTATTTAAAACAAATCCAGGACCTGTGTTGTGAACAGTAATAGTATAGGTTATGGTATCGCCTAGATCAGCAAAAAGTTTATCGACTGTTTTATTTAAAATAAGGTCAGGTAAAACTGCTACAACTAAACCATTTCCAGACGGGTTAGCAAGGTTTGAAACACCAACACCAGAAATATAATCTTTGTCAGTAGAGTTGGGTGGTAGGATAAGTTGGGCAGTTGTAGGTTGTAGTGTAGCTGAAGTTAAAGCATTAAAAAGGACAGTCGTGTCGATAAAACCAGAGCCACCACCACCAGCTTGTTCTTCAGGTGAGGGATTGATTCCGGAAGCACCAGAGCCACCACCACCACCAAAGAAACCGCCACCACCGCCACCACCGTTTCCAGAGCTAACCTCTATTCCACCAGTTCCTCCAAGAAGAGAACTTCCATTTCCGCCTTTAGTAGAAGGAGTTCCAGTAATAGAACCACCAATACCACCAGCACTCTGAGTTCCACCAGTTGCAGGAACTAATATTGCATGAGCTCCAGCTGATGGTGAAATAAATTCATTATTTCCAGTAGAGCCACCACCATTACCACCTATATTTAAAGAGATAGAACCTGGACCTGCACCACCACCGCCACCAGCTATAATAAATTGAGTAGGGTTTCCAGTACGAGAGACTCCAGAACGCCCACCACCAGAAGAACCTAAGAATCCTGACGTTCCACCACCAGGACCACCACCTCCATAAGGCGAGACAGTACTTTGCACTTTACCGGCGGAACCTGTCATTATATTAAAAGAATCACCAGTAGAAACTTTAAGTTGACCTGTTGAATATCCGCCAGCACCAGCTAGAGAATTAAGGGCAACATTAGGACCACCAGCTGCTCCCCAAACCTTGAAAATAACATCTGTTACATCGGCAGGGATGATTAATGTTTGTGAACTACCCGTAAAGGGAAATTTAATTGAAGGCATTAAAAAAAACTCCTTT
>NZ_JBOFRG010000160.1:0-1631 GCF_051650885.1 Clostridium sp. | reverse complement strand
CAAGGGTTTAAGAACTCCCCAGGACTCTTCCAAATGATAATGGACAGAGTACTCAAGGACCATATAGACAAGAAATGTTGTGTATACTTGGATGACATATTAGTTTTTGGAGAAACAGAACAAGAACACGATTTTAATCTAGAAGCAGTTCTAAAAGCACTTAGTGCGAATAAATTTAAACTAAACGAAAGGAAGATTCAATATAAACAAAAAAAAATTAAACTACTAGGAATGTTTATAGATGGTATCCGAAAGTTCCCGATTGAACAACATTTAAAGAAGATACTCGACTTTAAAATACCAAAATCAAGGAAAGAACTTCAGAGAGTCCTAGGATTCTGTAATTACTACAGAAAATACATTAAGAATTTATCCAGTATTGCTGCCCCGTTATATAATCAATTGAAAGGGAAGAGTTCAGAAATTGAGTGGGATAAGAAATGCAATGAAGCATTCATTGAACTAAAGAATAAGATCAATTGAGACATATCCTTCTGTATACCAGATTTAACAAAGAAATTTGTACTGACAACTTACAATATCTTTAACATGGTGGAGAATATTCGAATCATCTATTTCCCAAGATGTTGTATAGTTCCGTCGTTGTTTGACGTTAAAGTAACTAGGTGAGGTGAGTTTTCTTATGGTATCTGGATTTTTTTAGCGCGTTTCTCTAGGATGTTCCAT
The DNA here is from genome assembly GCF_051650885.1 of Clostridium sp. Lineage (GTDB taxonomy): Bacteria > Bacillota > Clostridia > Clostridiales > Clostridiaceae > Clostridium. The sequence continues at coordinate 944 of NZ_JBOFRG010000160.1, read as the reverse complement.
TTTTTCTAAAAAAAAAAAGAAAGAAAAATTTTTACTAAAGAAAGAGAAGGAAGTAAATGTTAGGGTAAAGCTTGGAGAAATAGGACACTGAGGTTCCTGTAAAGGCTAGTCGGAGTAAGCAGGTTGTAGGAGATGTCGAGCCTACCTATTTAAATCTAAAGAGTCTACAGAGGTTATAAAAGCTTTAAAGAGATTCATTGGTGAGATTGGTGTTCTAAATAAGATAATCACAGATGACGGTAAAGAATTTTGCTCTAGACAAATACAAGACCTCATCTCTAGTCATAACATTGAGCATCATAAAACCTCGATAGAAAAGCATCAAGCTAATGGACGAGTTGAAAGATTACACCGTACAATTTAGCAAGCCCTACAAAAAGTTCCCGAAGAAGATTTAGATGAAGACCGAATAAAAAATATCCTGGAAGACATAATTGCAAAAATATATCGTAGTTACCACAGAGGAATAGGTCAAACACCAGATGAAGGATGGATGAATCCATCAAATGAGACTCTGAAGAATGCAAATTCAAGTGAATCGAAAAATGCAAAAGAATTCAGATCTGGCCATAGAGAGGTGTTTTCAATAGACGACTCTGTCTATATTCAAGCAAGCACGCTTGAAAGTCAAAATAAATTAAACAATAAATATGAAAGAATTGGGATTGTTAAAAAAGTCCTTGAGAACGATTCATATATTGTTGAGCACAACGGCAAAAGTTTTAAAAGAAGTCATTCCCAATTGAAATTACTCTCAGAAGAATAAGAAACGATATGCTGTTTTATGAACATCAAACCAATCATTTGGCGAATTTGAAGCACACGTTAGCCAAATAGTGATAGAGGACGGAAGACGCCGTGCATTAAAAATGTCTGAAAAAATAATCCAAAAAGCGACAACTAATAACATAAAGCACTTTGGGGAGGGGATGTTGTTCCCCCTT
>NZ_JBOFRG010000159.1:0-41413 GCF_051650885.1 Clostridium sp. | reverse complement strand
ATAAAGTTACACAGTATTGTCCAATTAAAGCAAATGGAATAGCAAGTCCAACAGCAGCAGTTGCATCAAGCTTAGTGGAAATAGCAAAAATAACTGCCATAATTCCACCTATAACTGCATTTGGAGGTTGAGCTCCACCTACTGGCATATTACCAATTGTCATTAATTGATAAGTTCCTCCAACTATAAGTCCTGTTTGTAAATCACCTAAAATTGCTCCAATAATAGCACCAGATACAATTGGTTGATATAAAGATTCTAAGAAACTATATTGATCTATAGCTGCAATGAAAGCAAAGGCTGCAACTAATAGAATTTGTACTACATTAAAATCCATCCTTTTATACCTCCTAAACTTATTAAATTTTATTATTTAAATAATTTCTCGATATTCTCTGTACCTTCAGTAGGAACTCTTCTTATTTCAAGTTCTACTCCTAAATCACGTAGCTTTTTGAATGCAGCCACATCATTATCATCTACAGCAACAGAACCTGCTACTTGTTTTTTACCTTCTGCCATATGCATATTTCCAATGTTAACCTTCTTAATTGGAACACCACCTTCTACAAGTTTTAATACATCACTTGGTGTTTCACAAACTAGAAAAATCAATTGTCTAGCATTAGCCTTATGAATAGTAGAAATAGTTTTTTCAAGTGTCCAGTATCTTGTTGAAGCGTATGCAGGGGCAGCCATATCCATTAAACCTTGTCTAAGACTATCCTTTGAGACTGCATCGTTTGCAACTAAAATTAAGTTAGCACCTATTGATCCACACCATTGAGTAGCAACTTGTCCATGTATTAACCTGTTGTCTATTCTTGTTAAAATTATATTTGGCATGAAACTCACCTCCCATAAAAATTTTTAATAAGTTATTAACCTTATACTCATATTATATTTTTAAAAACTGAAATTATATTTAGCTTTTTCAACAATGAATTTACAATTTTTAATAAGGATAAAAATTGCAAATTCATAAAGGGATGAAAAGTTACATAAGGATAGGTATAAACTATTTAAAAATTTTCATGAAAATATAAGTGGAAATTAGGAAAGATGGGGGGATAAGAATGTATGATAAGACAACAAGCTCTTTATTTTTAAAATATGGACAGGTATATGATGAAAATAATGAAATAAATAAGGAAGAATTTATAAAAAGAGAGATAATAACAAGAGATAAAACTATTTCAAGTCTTTATAATTTTTCAGAAACTGTTTATGTAGAAGTAAAGGAAGGGATGGCATATATCCTTATAGGAGAATTTAGAAATACAGATTTAAAACTTTTTGCAATACATCGAAATTTAGAAATAAAGAAAAATATGTTTTTTAATATAATATCAATGACAGAGGAAACTACCTATAATCTAATAATTCCATCTAATTATAATTTAAAGTTAGAATTTTTAAATCCACCTTATGTTTACAATAGAATCTTACAAACAATAAATGTTCCAGAAATAATGGCATATTATTATACAATAAAAAGCCCTAAATATAAGTTTAAAGGTGAAGAACACAACATATATGAGTTAACCTTTGTTGATAATGGAACTTTAAACACCTGTGTAGAAGGGGAAGAGTTTATTTTAAATTCATATGATGTGCTTATATATGGGAAAAATAAATTTCATACACAGGAGGTTAAAAGTGATACATCTTGCTCATATTTAACTGTTATGTTTAAGATGGAATGTGATGATGATAGCTTAATTTGTAATAGAGTATTTCATACAGAAAAGGAATTGTATAAGGCAATAAGAACTTTTGCAAAAAATATTTCACTTCATATTCCATATTCAGAAAATTTAATATTAAGTAATTTTCATGAAATAATAATAAGACTTTTTCAATATGATTATGTAGAAAGAGACGAGGTAAAGCCAATATTAGAATCTCACGAACATTTTCAAGATGAGCTTTTAGGTAGGATTATTGTATATGTAGATGATATGATATGTGAGCCAATAACAGTAGAAGAGCTTTGTGATAAGTTTGCTTTATCAAGGTCTTCCCTTCAAACATTATTTAAAAACAATTTAGGAATAACACCTAAAAAATATATAAATAACTTGAAATTAGAAAAAAGCAAAAGGCTTATAAAGGAAAATAAATTTACTATAAGTGAAATAGCCTTTATGGTTGGATTTAGCTCAATACATTATTTTTCTAGAGCTTTTACACAGCATTTTGAAATAAGTCCTAGTGACTATGCACAAAAAATATATAAATAAAAAAGAACTTTTAAATACCCCTAGTAGAAAATTCTACTAGAGGTATTATTTAAAATTAAAGTCTTTTTAAAAGTTTGTTAAATACAAGCTTAAAATCAAAAAACTATATATTTTTAAACAGTTTGAAGAGCAAACCTTGATACTTTTACAATTACATTTTTACTAACTTCTACAAGGACAGTTTCTTCAGATACCTTTACAATTTTTCCATAAATTCCACCACAAAATATAACTTCAGTTCCTATTTTCAAATCAGTTTGAAGGGTTTTTATAGAAGAAGCACTTTTTTTAAGATTTTTAGCAGAAATAAACATTAAGATTAATCCACCAATCAAAAATAATACAGCAACTGTAATACAGGTCCAACTAATAACTTCCCAGTTCATAATTAAATACCGTCCTTATCTTCAATGTCAACATGTTCTACTAGCTCAAATTTTATAACGCTAGTTTTTCCTGTATTTAAAGCATTATTAGAAAGTACATCTAAATCGTCAAAAATATCTTTACTCATAGAAAGCTCAAGAGCCATAGGAAGGTTACTTCCACCTATAACCTCAAGAGGTTTTTCTATTTCAGCTGAAAGCTCTACTAAAGTTTTAAAAGGTGAGCCACCAGCTAAGTCAGTTAAAGCTAATATAGCTGTACATGACTCTAAATCCTCTAATGCAGAGATATATTTTTCTCTTAAAGCTTCTGTTGAATCAGTTTCTTCAAAATCAATAAATTTAGTATTTGTAGTTTCTCCAGAGATTAATTTTAATGAAGATTCCAATCCAGTTGCAAAATGACCATGACCACTAATTAATAATCCTATCATAAATATCAAATCCTTTCTTTTAAAAATAGTCATACAAGAAATATATTACATATAAAAATTTATATTACAAAAATCTAAAGATATTCGTATAATGTAACTCCTTTAACAACACGATTAACTTCACCAGAAGGACAAGGATTATCAGGAGTAATTCCCATTGATAATGATTTAAAGGAAGCTAGAAGCTGTGCAAAGGTTATATAAGCAAGTCCAAGCTCCACGTTATTAGGTGAGTTATTTATTTTATAAAAATAAGTGTAGTCTGCTAAAGACTCTAGTTCTCTTGAAGGAGTATTAGAAATAACAAGAAGCTTATTTTTCTTTCTTTCTAAGCTAAGCTCCTTAATTAAGTCTAAATCATATTTATAGGTATAAGAGTCAGAGCTTGTATATATTACAGTTAAAGTTTTATCGTTAATTATAGATTTAGGACCATGTCTAAATCCAAGAGGAGTGTCAAACATAGTGTTAACATCACCTGCTGTAAGTTCAAGCATTTTTAAGGCTGATTCTTGAGAAATTCCTTTAAGTGTGTTGCTACCTAAATAAACAATTCTATTAAAGTCAAAATCTTCAAGAATAGTTTTAGGAAGATTAAAATCATTGTTTAAGAAGTTTTCAGTTTTTTTAGAAACCTCTTTTATAAGAATTTCTTTTTCCTCAAGGGAATTAAGGTTAAATGTAAGATATGCAGCTAAGTACATATTTGAAAAACTTGATGTCATAGCAAAAGATTTATCATGAGTTTCATCAGTAAGATTTATTGCATATGAGTTATCTAAATCATTCGCCATTTTAGAAAGTGCACCATCTTTATTACAGGTAATAAAAAGGTTATAAAGATTCTTACATACTGAAGATGCCACATTAACACATCCAATTGATTCTGGGGAATTACCAGAACGTCCAAAGCTTATTAACAAGGTCTTTTTTTCTCTTGAAAGATAATTTTCAGGAGTGCTTACTATATCAGTAGTTCCATAAGATTTTACCTTATGATTAAACTTAGTATTTAAATGTGAGTATAAAGAATTTCCTATAAACTCACTTGTTCCAGCTCCAGTTAGGATAATATCAAAATCATCTTCAGAAGTAACATTAGCTATAAAAGAGCTTAAAGCATCCTTTATATTCTTAATTTGTTCTAAAGTTTTAAGCCAAGTTTTTGGTTGTTGATAAATTTCATTTAAAGTAAAAATAGAAGAAGAGTTTATCATTTCTTCCTTTGAATAATTAAAAATAGTCATATTAATACCCCTCCAAAAATTTCTAAAAGTCTTATTACTTTAAATTATAGTAAAGAGATTTTTAAATACAATGGAATTGCTAAAAGATATAAGATGAGTGTTAAAAAGTGTAAATATTATAAAAATATTCTTAGCTATAATTAAGTTAGAAATTCTGAAAAAGGAGGAAATAATGATGATAATACAAAGTAAAAGGGTATGGATTGGAGATCAGTTTATAAAAGCTCAAATAGAAGTGGATGATAATAAGATTGTAAATATTTATAAATATAATGAAAAAGAAGATGTTATTGATTATGGGAATAAGAGAATAGTTCCAGGGTTTATAGATATCCACTGTCATGGAGCATATGGATTTGATACTAATGATGCAGATGAAGAGGGATTAAGACAGTGGGTGAAAAAAATAGCCAGCGAAGGTGTAACAGCTCTGCTTCCAACAACTATAACCCAAAGTAAGGAAGTTTTAATGAAGGCATTAGGAAATGTAGCAAAGGTTGTAGAAGATGGCTATGTAGGAGCAGAAATTCTAGGGATTCACTTTGAAGGGCCATATCTTGATATGAAGTATAAAGGAGCACAACCAAAGGAATATATAGCTATTCCAAGTGTAAGAGAGTTTATAGCTTATCAAAAAGCTGCAAAGGGATTAATAAAATATGTTACATTAGCTACAGAGTTAGATAGAGATTTTGAGCTTACTAAATATTTAAATGAAAATGGAATAGTAGTTAGTATAGGTCATTCAGCTGCAACTTATGAAGAGGCAATTTTAGCATTTGCAAATGGAGCAAGGTCAGAAACTCATGTGTATAATGGAATGACTCCTTTTAATCATAGGGAAAATGGATTAGTTGGAATTTCTTATAGGGTAAGAGGAATGTATGGTGAAATTATATGTGATGGAAATCATTCAACACCAGTTGCATTATATAATTTCTTTAAAGCTAAGGGTGCAGATTATGGAATTATGATAACAGATGCATTAATGGCAAAAGGATTTAAAAAGGGAGATAAATTTATATTTGGTGGAAATGAGATAGAAATATATGAAGATGGAAGTGCTCATTTAACAGATACAAAAGGTCTTGCAGGTTCAACTTTAAAAATGAATGAAGGATTAAAGCTTTTAGTGGAAGAGGCAATGGTACCTTTTAATTATGCAATAAATTCATGCACTATAAATCCAGCAAGATGTCTTGGGATAGATAAATTTAAAGGCCGAATTGGTGTAGGATACGATAGTGACTTAGTAATATTAAATGAGGATTATTCAGTAGAGCAAACATATTGTTTAGGAAAGAAAATGTTATAAGGGGGAAGAAAGGATGGAATTAGTAAAAAGCAAGGAACTTTTAAAAAAAGCACAAGAAGGTAATTATGCAATAGGGGCATTTAATGTTGAAAATATGGAAATGGTAATGGCAGTTATAAGTGCAGCAGAAGAAATGAATGCACCAGTTATTCTTCAAACAACGCCATCAACAGTAAAATATGCAGATGTAGAATATTTTTTAGCAAATGCAAGGGTTGCAGCAAGTAAAGCAAAGATACCTGTAGTTATGCATTTAGACCATGGTTCAAGCTTTGAATTAGCAGCAAAGGCATTTAGAGCAGGGTATACATCAATAATGATAGATGGATCACATTTAGAATTTGAAGAGAATATAAAATTAACTAAATCAGTAGTTAGAATGTGTAAAGCCTCTGAAGTTTCAGTAGAAGCAGAGCTTGGGAAAGTTGGAGGAAAGGAAGATGATTTAGATGGAGGAGAAGGAAATCCTTATACAGAACCTTTAGAAGCTAAAGAATTTGTAGAAAAGACAGGGGTAGATTCACTAGCTATAGCAATAGGGACAGCCCATGGACTTTATAAAGGAGAGCCGAGGCTTGATTTAGAAAGGTTAACAGAAATAAGAAGAATCATAGATATACCATTGGTTTTACATGGAGGCTCAGGTGTACCAGACGAAAGTGTTAAAGAAGCTATATGTAGAGGTATTTGTAAGGTGAATTATGCAACAGAGGTTAGAATAGCATTTACAGAAGGGGTAAATGAATGTTTAAAGGGAAATGAGGGAGTAATTGACCCTAAAAAATATAATAAGTTAGGGATGGACAAGGTAAAAAATTTTGTAAAAGAAAAAATAAGAGTATGTGGCTCTGAAGATAAAGCATAAAATATAAAGAAAAAAGCTAAGAATGTCAGTATTCTTAGCTTTTGCCATTACAAATAAGGAAAAATATGGTATTATAATAATGGTATAAAAAATAAGGGGGATTTAAAATGAGAAAAATTAAAAAATTAGGGTTAATAATGACAGTTATTATGGGAACATTAATCTTCGCAGCATGTGGAGGAAGTAGTGCAAATCCAGGTGACGTTGCAGACAAATTTATGAATGGAATGTTCAAGGAAAATTTATCAACTGAGGAAAGTCGTAAAGAAATAAAGGACTTAATGCACTCAAGCTACACTGATGAAGATAAGAACGATATATTAGATGAGTATAGTATAACAGGACTTGCAAATAACTTATTCACACGTAGTGAAATAGAAGAAATGAAAGAAATGGGAATAGACGGGAAAATGAATGACCTTGTAGATGCTATGAGAAAAGCTATAAAAATAGAAAGGCTTGATGTTAAAGACGAAGGGGAGACAGCAGTTGTAAAATATAAAGTTTCAATGCCAAAGATTGATGAAGATAAGGCAGAAGAAGAAATGAAGAAAATTGCTGACAAAATTCAAAAAGATATAATTGATGGAAAAGTAGAATTAGATGCAGGCTTAAAAGATGTTATGGTTAAAGCCATGGACATTTATTTAAATCAACTTAAAAGCGGAACTGAATTCGATGAAGAAGAAGGCGAAGTTGAACTTAAAAAAGCTGATGGTAAATGGCTTATAAGCGACGTAATTTAAATAAAATTCTATCCTAGAAGACAAATAACTTCTAGGATATTTTTTTTGCATAAAAATATATAAAAATGCTAAAAAATGTTTTATAATGTATATAAATGGTATAAATAAAAAAAGGTGGAATTGATATGCTTAGAAGTACAATAGTAGCTATAGTAAAAGGAAAAGAATTTTCAATTGAGAAAGTAACAAAATCACTAGAAGATAATGAGATACCTTATGAAAATATTTTTGATTTAACGTACTATGCAAATATAAATGCAAACATAGAAGATACTTTAGTTTGTGTAGAAACTACAAAACCTAACTTAGCGAAGGAAATATTAAATAAAGCAAAAGGAATAATAGTTATGCCAACAGGGCTTAAATAGAAGAACATAAGATAAATATAGAATTAAAAGAATCGATTAAAAATGATATGATACCTCCTAAGTAGACATGGTAAATAAACAAAATCTACTTAGGAGGTATTTTAAGTAGAGAAAGAATAAGAGTTTATGTTATAATATTATTAAAAAATAATAGATATTAGTTAGGAGAGTTTTTATGTTAAATATAGGATGTCATTTATCTACAACAAATGGATTTGAGCATATGGGAAAAGAAGCAGTAAGCATTGGAGCAAATACTTTTCAATTCTTTACACGTAATCCAAGAGGAGGAAAAGCTAAGGCTATTGACCAAAAGGATGTAGATGGACTTTTAAAAATAATGAAAGAAAATAATTTTAGTAAAATTCTAGCTCATGCGCCATATACTTTAAATGCATGTTCAGGAACTGAAAGTACAAGAGAGTTTGCAATTCAAACTATGAGAGATGATTTAGAGAGAATGGAGTACTTACCAGGGAATCTTTATAATTTCCATCCAGGAAGCCATGTTAAGCAAGGGGTGGAAGTTGGAATTAACTATATTGTAAATATGTTAAATGAAGTAATAAAGGAAGACCAAAATACAACAGTTTTACTTGAAACTATGGCAGGTAAAGGAACAGAAATAGGAAGAAACTTTGAAGAGATTGCTGAAATAATTAGTAGAGTAGAATTAAAAGAAAAAATGGGTGTTTGTCTTGATACGTGTCACATACATGATGGTGGATATGATATAGTAAATGATTTAGATGGTGTTTTAGACCAATTCGACAAAATAATCGGTTTAGATAGATTAAAAGCTATTCACTTAAATGATAGTAAAAATATTGTAAATAGTCATAAAGATAGACATGAAAAGATTGGTGAAGGCGAGATTGGACTAGAAGCAATAGAAAAAATCATTAATAATGAGAGATTAAAAGGGATTCCTTTCTTCTTAGAAACACCAAATGAACTTGATGGATATAAAAAAGAAATCGAACTTTTAAGAAATTTGTATAAAGAAGTTTAAAAAAGTCTAAAAATCTTGATTTAAATCAAGGTTTTTCTTTTATTAAAATGTTATTATATTATTGTACTAAGACATAGATTTGTTAGTTAAAGTTAGTACGCTCTAACAAATCCTGAATATAAATCTTTAATGATTTATATAGTGACATAAAAAGCATAATATATTATTTAATAATAATTAAGCATAAGTTTTTAGAAGAAACTAATTTAAAAAACCTTTACGAACAAAAAATAGGACTGTATAGTCCTATTTTTTTGTTTTACATAAAAATAATTATGAAATTATAGGTAGCATAAGCCTTCGTTACAATAAGTACAACCTAGTCTATTTTTTATAGCAGGTAAGTCATGTAATATAAATAATCCATTTTTTTTATCTAGAATTTTTTGTTTTTTTAAAACGGTGATAGTTCTAGAAACAGTTTCTTCAGTAACATCTAAGCATTTAGCTAGGTTTGTATTAAAAATTTTCTTATCTATAATATAATGTTGATCAATCTTTTTTCCATAAGTGTTGTATGCACGAACAAGCATTGAAAGTAATGCATCTTCAGTATTAAAAAGTTGTATGTCTCTCAATTGATAAAAATTCTTTTCATGAAATAGGGAATAATATTTTGTAACTTCATACATTAATGAAGGATCCTTTGAAATAACATTATCAAAAGTATCTAATGAAATAAAAGCTATTGTAGCGTTGTGTGAGGCACTAATGTTAAAAGAAGAAATTTCTCGTGCACTGCTTATGCATTCTTTGAAGACATTTCCTAAAAACAAAATAGCGCCTGAACTGTAACAACCAAGCGAAAGCTCTTTTGAAGGTTGAAGAGAGTTATTGTAATTAACAATTCCATCAATAACAATAGCAATTTTTTGATCTGAAAAGTGATCTAAAAATAAGATTTCACCACGTTGAAGGGAAATTTTTTTATTAGAAAAATTCAATAATTTGTCAGATAAAATTTTTCTACCTAATAAAAAGTTTGTCATATAAAACCCCCTTTATATTTCCGAGTTAGTTACTATATTTTATAAATATTATAGCATAAAGAAAAATAAATTTTAAACAAAGAAAGAAAATATTAATATAAAATACTAAATTTGGACTTGTTTAATAATTAAAAAATATATAAATTATACTTATAGAAAAATTAAGGAGGAAAGAAAAATGGGATTTATAGATAGAATGAAAAAAGATAGTGAAGATGAAATGGAATTTAAAATGGAAGGAGCAAGAATACCAGTTAGGAATATGTTAAAGAAGGGATTACCTTTAAATTTAATATCAGAATTATTAGGTGTTGAAATAGAGGTGGTTAAGGCATTAGAGGAAGAATTAAATGGAATAGAAAACTAAGTTGTAGGATATAATTTAAAATAAATTTATTAAATTAATAAAAAATAACTTAGAGGTCAATAAAAAGGGGGATGTTATGAAAATCGGATTAGTCTTGTCAGGCGGTGGAGGAAAAGGTGCATATGAGCTTGGTGTTTGGAAAGCTTTAATTGAGTTAGATTTAGAAAAATATATAAAAGTCTTTTCAGGAACATCAATAGGAGCATTTAATGCAGTTTTATTTGCTCAAAATGATTTAGAAGAAGCAGAGGCCCTTTGGGATGAGGTTACAATGGAAAAATTAGCTCCTATTAGTAAGGCACAGCTTTTGAAAAAAGGCTTTGAGTTAGTACTTGGAGGAAGACATATTGAACTTATAAAAAAAAGAATGGCAAAAATGATGGAAGTTGGAATAGCACCAAAGGATGGAGCTAAGGAAATTATAGATAAGTATCTACATATAGATAAAGTAAGAAAAAATGATAGAATCTGTTATGCAGCATGTACACAGCTTCCTGATTTCACACCAAAGTATTTTAGATTAAATGATTATGATGATGAAACAGCAAAAGAAATTGTAGTAGCATCAGCAACACTTCCTAGAATATATGATTGTACTGAGGTTTTAGGAAATAAATATATAGATGGAGGAGTTGCAGATAATACACCAATTCAACCCGTTTATGGTGAAGGGTGCGATATTATAATTGTAGTAATGCTTTCAAAGGATTCATTTGTTGACAGAGAGCTTTACCCTAATACAAATATAATTGAACTTGCACCAAGAAAATTAAATGAAAGCACTATAAAAGGCACATTAAATCTTGATATGGAATCAAAAAAAATAAGAATTGATGAAGGATATAAAGATACAATGGAGCTTTTAAAACCAATAATGCTTTTAGAGGAATTAAAAATAAAAAGAGATGAAGAAATTAAGCACCCTAAATTATTTAAGATGTATAATTGGCTAACAAAAGAAAAAGAATAATAATCATTTAATAAAAATTATTGATTAATTCATAGTATTATGATATGATATAGAAAAAATCATACTAATATAGTAAGAATTAAAACTATATTATAGCAAATGGAGGATTAATTAAGATGAGTAAAATGATTTGTACATGTTTAGGTGTAGATGAGGATGCAATAAGAGATGCAGTAAATAATGGAGCAGATTCAGTTGAAGCTGTTGAAGAAATGACAGGAGCAGGATCTTGTTGTGGGGCTTGTGTACCAGATATAAATAAAATTATATTAAAGAAATAGTTTATTAAAAATATTAGAGAAGAATACAAGTAAATTTGAGTTGGTAAAATTTATGAAATATTCTAGACTTAAGAGGAAAATAAAGGCTATCTATAACAATAGGTGGTCTTTTTTTTGTAGATAAATTTTGTTTTAATTTAATAATGTATTAATAAATAGTGAAGAGTACTGACAGAGAGATACCCTTTACAGTAAAATGAATAGGTATCAAAATTAGGATATTATATCTATCAAGTAAATTAGATTAAAAATTTAGAAGAATTTTAAACTTCCTCTAAATGAGTATTCTTTCTATAAATAAATAGATAAAAGGTGGATATACTAAGTACATAATAAAATAAAAAAACAAAGGAGAAAAAGAATGAGTAGTTCAAAAGAAAAAAGAATAATAATACTTATTGGAACAATGATAGCTCAACTTGGGCTTGGAACTCTTTATACTTGGAGTCTTTTTAACAGACCACTTGGAGAACTTCACGGTTGGTCAGTAGAGCAAGTTGTATTAAGCTTTTCAATAACAAGTTTTTCATTAGCAGTAGGAACATTATTCTCAGGAAAATTACAAGAAGTATTTGGAAGTAAAAAGGTAGTAGCAGCATGTGCTATTATACTTGGATTAGGACTTATAATTGCACCAAGAATGGATTCATTAACGTTATTATACATTTTTGCAGGAGTAGTAGTTGGAGCAGCAGATGGTATTGCATATATGATGACACTTACTAACTGTATCAAATGGTTCCCAGAGAAAAAAGGACTTATATCAGGATTATCAATTGGATGCTATGGACTTGGAAGTTTAGTATTTAAATATGTTAACTCATGGTTCTTAAAAGACTTTGGTGTTGTAAAAGCATTTACATACTGGGGAATATGTGCATTCATATTAATCTTCATAGGAGCAATGTTATTAAAAGATGCTGTTGTAAAACATTCAGCAAACAATGCAGCTATGTATGGAGGAAGAGAATACACTAGAGGAGAATTATTTAAATCGCCTCAAGCATATCTTTTATTTATAGCATTCCTTGCTTCATGTTTAGGAGGACTATATGTTATAGGAGCAGCTAAAAACGTAGGAACAAGTTTAGCTCACTTAACACCAGCAGATGCAGGAAATGCAGTTGCAATAATTGCAATATTCAATACTGTAGGTAGATTTGTTCTTGGAAGTCTTTCAGACAAAATTCAAAGAACAAAGGTTGCAGCAATTGCTTTTGCAATAATAATAATTTCATCAATAATAATATTATTCGTGCCATTAAACTACGGATTATTCTTATTATCAGTTGGTGGAATAGCTTTCTCATTTGGAGGAAACCTTACTATATTCCCATCAGTAATTGGAGAATATTTTGGATTAGCTAATAGTAGTAAAAACTATGGAATAATCTATCAAGGATTTGGAATTGGTGGATTATTAGGTGGAGTAGTTGCTAATATAATGGGTGGTCTACAGCCAACATTCTATTTAGTATTAGCGCTTGGAATAATAGCATTCTTAATAATGGTATTTATAAAAGCACCTAGAGATGCAAAAACAAACTAATTAAGATTAGTATAAGAGAACTCATTTTTATAATGGGTTCTTTTTTAATTTAGAATTTAAAATTAAAGTCGAGAAGTAGGGGACTTGCAAGAGAGAGAAAGAATGGTTATGATAAAATGAAAATAGATGGAAAATTAAATGTAAAAGAAATAAAAGTGAAAAGATTAAAAAGTTAAAGATGAGGTGAGGGTTTGAGGTTAGAATTATTTAATATTGGAGTAGAGAATGTTTGTATTAGATTTCTTTTATTAGGATTAGTTTTGGTGTTAAATATAAATGAGAAGGCGAATATTTTTCTTGTTGTAGTATATTTACTTAGTATTTTTATTTTAACTTTAGGGCAAGAACTTCTAGAGAACAAAAAGGGAAAGCTTATCTTATACACTATTGCATTAGTAGTTAGTGTTCTTTTTATGAATGTGAATTTTCAGATTGGCTTTGTTGGAGTCATATGTTTAATTACGGAGATAGTAATTAGAATAAAGTGTGGAAGTGCAATTTTTTTTAGTGTAATATTCGTATTTGTTATGGGAAGATTGGAGTTTGAAGATAATGTTATATATTTGATTATTACTGGAATTGATATATATTTTACAAGTGTATTTAGAAAGAAGAATATTTTAATAAAGAAGGAAAAAGAAGAGTTAGAATATTTAAAGGAAAAGTTTTATAAGAATATAGAGGGGCAAAAGGAGTATAAAAGTTTAAGTGAGCAAAATCTAGTTCTTGCAAAGCTTGAGGAGAGAAATAGAATTGGTAGTGAAATGCATGATAAAATAGGTCATGTTCTAGCAGGCTCAATTATGAGGCTTGAAGCATCAAAAATAGTTTTAGATAAGGATAAGGAAAAGGGATTAGAGATGATGGATGAAGCTATCTCTAATTTAAGAACAGGTATGGATGATATAAGGCATATTATCCACAAAATAACTCCACAAGCTGATGAGATGGGGATAAATAAAATAAAAAGAGAGCTTGAGGAAAAGCTTTTAAATAGTAATATTAAAATTAATTTTAATGCTTTAGGAAATATTGATAAAATAAAGTTTAGTGAATGGATTATGTTTGAGAAAATAGTAATGGAACTTTCAACTAATACTTTAAAATATGCTAAGTGTAAAAATATTTATGTAGAAATCCAAGCCTTAAATAAGATAACAAGGCTTAGCTTTAAGGATGATGGTGTAGGTGCATATAAATTAAATAAAGGCTTTGGATTAAACAAGATTGAAGAAATGGTAATTAAAAATAATGGAACAATAACTATAAACACAGTAGGTGGGTTTGAAGTTATAATTATATTGAAAGAAGAGAGGTGATTTTTTGATAAAGCTAGTAATTGCAGATGATGACAGTTTAATAAGGGAAAGCTTAAAGATAATTATAGGGATAAATGAAGATATAGAGGTTTTAGAAACTTTTTCAAATGGATTAGATGCAGTAAATTATATCAATAATAATAAAGTGGATATAGCATTATTAGATGTAAGAATGCCAATGTTAAATGGAGTAGAGGTCATAGAAAAGATTGAAAATGATACAAAAGCTATAATCCTAACCACCTTTGATGAAGATGAGTATATTGAAAAAGCTATAAAAAATGGAGCTAAGGGATATTTATTAAAAAATACGGAGCCAAGCAAAATCATAGAAACTATAAGAGTTGTGAATGGTGGAAATTCAGTTATTCAAGCTGAGGTTTTAGAAAAAATAAAGCTTGGATTTAATAAAGAAGAAAAGGAAGATATGTCTGAGTTTACCGGAAGAGAAATTCAAATAATAGAAAAAATAACAGAAGGACTTAGTAATAAAGAAATAAGCAAAAGTCTTTTTATATCAGAGGGAACTGTAAAAAATTATATAACATCAATTTTGCAAAAGACAAATTTAGAACACAGAACTCAAATAGCAATTAAATATTTAAATAAAATTTAGCTTATATGACTTTAGTCATGTAAGCTTTATTACTTTATTCAGAAGGCAGGAAAAGAAAAAGTGGGTATACTTATATTAAAGATTAGAGTAGGAGGAAAAATTTATGGATGCTATAAAAATAGAGGGTTTAGGAAAAAGTTTTGGAGATTTTGTGGCTGTGGACAGTATAACTATTGATATTAAAGAAGGAGAAATTTATGGACTTTTAGGACCAAATGGTGCAGGGAAAAGTACAACAATAGGGATAATATGTGGTCTTTTAAAACCAAGCAAAGGTAAAATATCAATATTAGATACTGATGTAACTAAGAATATGAAAAACATGAATAAAGAAATAGGATTAGTTCCACAAGAAATTGCTTTATATGGTGACTTAACAGCGTATGAAAATTTAAAGTTTTTTGGTGAACTTTATGGATTAAGAGGGAAAAAGTTAATAGAAAAAATAAATGAAGTACTAGAGTTTATAGGGCTTACTGATGTTAAAAATAAAAAGGCTAATGAATTTTCAGGAGGAATGAAAAGAAGATTAAATATTGGTTGTGCTCTTGTACATTCTCCTAAAATAGTAATAATGGATGAGCCTACAGTTGGAATAGATCCACAATCAAGAAATCATATTTTAGATTCTGTAAGAAAGCTAAATGAGAAAGGTGTGACGATAGTTTATACAACTCATTATATGGAAGAAATTGAAGCTATCTGTAACAAAATAGCAATAATAGATAAGGGAAGAGTAATTGCAGAAGGAACAAAAGAGGAGCTTAAAAATACCATTAGCGACACAAAAAATCTATCATTAACATTAAGTGATGTAAGTGAAATTAAAATAGACCAATTAGAAAGCATAAATGGAGTAGTTAAAGCTAGTATAGAGGATAATAAGTTAGAAATAAGTTCCTCAAAAGAAGTAAATAATTTAAATAAGATTATAGAATATATAGGGCATAAAAATACAGAGATAATAAATATAGAGCAAAAGGAAGTAACACTTGAAACAGTATTTTTAGCTTTAACAGGAAGAAAACTTAGAGATTAAGGAGGAGGGAAATAATGATTAGCGTTATTAAAAATGTAATTTTAAGAAACTTTAGAAGTCCTAAGTATTTAATATTTAGTGCAGTATTTCCTATCTTTTTAATTTTAATAATAGGAGGGCTTCTTGGAAATTATAGTACAACTGGAAGTAATGGAATTAAGACTACTACAGTGTATTACAATATTGCAAATGCTTCAAAAAATTCAAAAGAAGTTTTTGATATTATGAAGAAGAATATAAATAATGGAGATGTAAAGTTCGACTTTATTAATAGTAATGATGAAAATACAGCTTTAAAGGATGTAAAGCTAAATGGAGATGTATATTTAAAGATTGATAAAAATAATGTAGAAATATATACGATAGCAAGTGATAATAATAGTTATATCTATTTAAAATCAATGCTTGAAGGTATAGATAAAGGAATAATTGTAGGAAATGAAGTTTATAAAAATGATTATATGAATGCAGAAAATATAATGAAAGAAAAAGGTGAAATACCAGTAAGCTTAATGAAGAAGACAGAAGCACCAACAGGTTTTGATTATTATTCAGTAGTTGAAATGACAATGATGTGCCTTTATGTAATAACCTTCCCAATAGCAGGTTATTTCTATGATAAAAAGAAAAGAATAAAAGAAAGAATAGCCCTTTCAGGAATAAATAATAGAAAATATATTATAGGAAGCACACTAGGATATTTTATTCTTTCATTTTTCATAACAGCACCAGGATTTTTATTTACTAATATAGTTTTAAAAAGTAACTGGGGAAGTCATAAGCTTATTTATTATATAGGGATTCAGCTTCTAGCCTTTGTAAGCATATTAGTTGGAACACTTATTATAACTTTAATAGAAGATAAAGAAAAAATAATGACAATAATACAGGGAGCAATCTTGCCTATCTTATCCTTCCTAGGCGGTGCATATATACAATTACCTTACACAGGAAATACAGATTTCTTTGGATATTTAACATATATTTCACCCTTAAGATGGATAAATAAGGGAATATTCTTAAGCATATATAATGGGAAAAATGAATTGCTTTTTGGAACGATGATAGGTTTTGTAATAGCAATAATAGTTCTAATGGGATTAGTATTATTATTTACAAAGAAGGATGAGGTGAGAATATGAAGGGCTTAGTAATGATGATAAAGCATAACTTAAAATTTATGATAGTAAAAAAGAAAGTTGGCTTTATCTTTACAATAATAATACCAATAATAGCAGTTATATTAGCATCAAAAATTCTTCTTGGAAGTCCATCAGGCTTAAAGGTTGGAGTTATAAATTCTGATAATAGTAAAGCTGGAAACTATATTGTAAGCTTACTTGAAAATAATGAAGGTGTGTCAGTAATAAATGAAAAATCACAGGAAAGTTTAAATGAAGGATTTAGTGATAATACTATTCAAGCAGCCCTTATCATAAATAAAGGTTTTGAGCAAAGCTTAGCTAATGGAAAAATTAATGATATAAAACTTATAGGAAAAGATGGTGACAGTACCTATAAAATAGTAGAGGGAATAGTAAATTCAAACTTAGATAATATGATAAAGCTTGGAAGTATTTCAAAGGGAGATATCCAAAAGTTTAATAGTTTACTTAATACCTATGAAAAAGGAAATGTAACTGTAAATAGAAAAGATGTAGCAAATTTAGGATTAGATTATGGAAAAGCATCAATATTTATAGGATTCTTAATAATGTTTATTTTCTTTAGAGCTATGTCAGGAGCTGAAAGAATAAATGAAGATAAAGAAGAAAAAGTATTTACAAGAGTATTTATATCAAATATAAAACCTTGGCAATATTACGGAGCAAATATCATTGCAAGTTTAATTGGAGTAAGTATACAAGTAGTAGTGGCAGTTTTAGTAGTAAAATATATGGTAAACTTAAACTTTGGAATGAGTATTCCTGTTATAAGTATAATTTTAATACTTGCAGGGCTTATAGCAGTTTCAGTAGGAACAGTATGTGTGTCACTTACAAAGGATGCACAAGAGGCTGGGATATTAAGTAATATTATAATCTTAGCTTTAGTTATGGTTGGAGGATGCTTTATACCAGTTAGCATATTCCCCAAAGTAATGGATACAATATCAAAATTCTTACCAACAAGATGGATAATGGATATGATAACAAATATTCAAAATGGACAAAGTTTTGTAGGGCAATGGAGATATATTATTATGGTACTTTTATTAAGTATAGCATTAATAATGCTTGCAGCATATTTAACTAAAAGAAAAGATAAAAGCTTTTTAGAAGTATAAGAAGTTAAGGTAGGAGGAAAGATATTTTCTTCCTACCTTTCTATTTCAGTAAAAAAGAAAAAAATTTTTGCGAAAATTTTTAAAATAGTGTAACGTTTAGGGTAAATCTATTACTTATAGAGGTAGGGGGGAATAGGGTGAGAGAATTTGAGGAGATTTATGAGAATTATGCAAAGGATGTGTTTAGATATCTTTTAGTATTAACTAAAGAAAAAGCACTTGCAGAAGAATTTACTCAAGAAGTTTTTTATAGGGGGATAAAAAATATAGAAAAATTTAAGGGGAATAGCAGTATGTATTCATGGCTTTGTGGTATAGGCAGAAATATATATTATGATTACTTAAAAGAAAGAAAAAATATAGATTTAAATAATGATATTTTAGAAGAGATAAGGGAGTTTAATACACCAGAATCTATAGTCAGTGAGGATGAAGAAAGTTATGAGTTATATAAAGCTATAGATGAATTAGAAGAGCCAGGACGTAGTGTTTTAAAGTTGCATTTAATAGATGGAATATCTCTTAAAAATATTTCAAATCTTTATGGGAAAAGTGAAAGCTTTGGTAGGGTGGTATATCATAGAACAAGGGTAAAGTTAAAAGAGAGGTTAGAGAAAAATGAGAAAAGAGTGTAAGTTAATAAGAGAGTTAATGCCATTATATGTTGATGGGGTTTGTGATAAAGAGGTAATGAATTACATTGATGAACATTTAAAAGTTTGTGAGGAATGTAAAAGTGCTTACTATATTTTAAGTGATGAAGAATTTGATATTAAAAAGCCTGAGGACATAGATGAAGAAAAGGTGTTTTTAAAAGTTAAAAGAAAAAATAAAAGAAAAGTGGTAATAGGAATAGTTGTAGGTGTAGTTATAACATTATTACTTGGAACAAATTTAACATCAAAATTTACAAAGTATAGATTTAATAAATATATAAATGAAAACTTTGCAGAATATGATTTAGAAGTTACAAACTTTAGATATGATGACCCAGAAAGTAGTGGGTTTGGGTTAAACAATGGATTTTATATAGCAGATGTATATGCAAAGAATGAAAAAGAAAATCCAGATATAAAGTTTAATATTTATACAGAAGGTACATTTTTAAGGATAAATAATAATTATAAAAATACTATGGAAGAAAAGGTCATAACAAAAGATAGAATAAGTGAAGCTTACGCAAATGACATGAAAACTGTTTTATATAAATACGGTGAGGTAAAGGATATAGAAGTAACAGTTATAGATGATAAAGATTTAGAAGTAAATATGCAGTACACACGTAATATAGATAAGAAGCTTGATATGAATATAAAAGTGTTTATGTATGATGAAAAAATGAATATGAGAAGTATAACTAAAAAAGTGGATAAGATAGATAAGGAGTTAAAAATCAATGGATTCACTCCTAAAATATATGATATAGAAATTATAAATTTCAAAGAAGATAATCTTTTAATTAAAGATGTAAAAAGTGATTATAAAAATATAGATGAACTAGAGAATAATATTTTAAAGAATAGAAAATTGTAGAGTAAAAGCGTTTAAAGTGTGATTTAAATCACAAATTTAGACGCTTTTATTTAATTAAATCCAAAAATAGACTGTATTAGACAGAAAAGTGTTGAAGAAAAGCATATAAATGAATTATACTTAAACTATGTGAATAAAATGTAAATTAAATAGGGGGAATACAATGTTTAGAATATTTAAAAATAATATTTTAAAGGAAACCTTAGAGTTTAAAGAAAAGCTAGGAGAATTGGGAGATTCTAATGAAGAAAAAATCTCTTTAAAAGTTAGTGGAAAAGCTATCAAAACAAAAGGGATAATAAAGGTTTCAAAGGGAACAACTATATTAGAAATTTTTGAGAAGGTTGAAGGTGATAAAGAAAGCCTAAGCAAAATAATTCAAGATGGAGTTTTAGATGGAGTTCAAAGAAGTTCTTTAGATGAAAAAATTATAGGAACTGAAAAAGAATTAATCTTCCTTACAGAAAAAGAAGAAAATAGAGGAAGAGAAGAAGCTTGTATTAGATGTGCAAAATGCCTAAGAGTATGTAAAGAAGGGCTTAATCCAATTAAACTTGTAGACATTTACAAAAAGGCTGAAAAAGATGAGTTCGTAAAATTTGGTGGGAATAAATGCACTGAATGTGGATTATGCACATATGTATGCCCTTCTAATATAGAGCTTAGTCATAAAATAAAGACAGGGAAAAATATTTTTAAATAGAGAATTTAAGGAGTGAGTATTCTTTGGAAAAAGGGTTATTTAAAGTATCACCAGCACCTTATATAAGAAAGGGAACTGGGATAAACACTATAATATTAGATTTTATAATTGCATTAATACCAGCTGCACTTGCAGGGATATATTTTTATGGTGAAGATGCAATTAAAGTAATATTAGTAGCAGTAGGCTCTAGTATTCTAGTAGAAGGTTTATGGAATGTATTAGTAAAAAAGAAAAAGTTTTTGGATAATTTTAGTCCAATTTTAAATGGTCTTATATTAGCACTAATTTTGCCGACATATTTACCAGTATGGATAATTGTAATAGGTAGTGCTTTTGGAAGTATAGTTGTAAAACAATTCTTTGGAGGATATGGTCAAAACTTTATGGAACCAGCCTCAGCTACAAAGGCGTTTTTAATAGCTTCATGGGCAGCAGTTATGGCAAAGCCTGTAGTAGATGCAAATGCAGGAGCATCTGAAGTAGTAGAAACTATAACTCTTATGGACAAGTTTATAGGGCAACCTTCAGGAAATATAGGGGAAGTTTCAATACTTGCAATAGCTATTGGTGGAATTTATCTTTTATTAAGAGGAAGAATAAATTTAAGAGCACCACTTGCATTTATAGTTATGGCAACAGGATTCTGTATGTACTTTGGAAAGCCAATGCTACTTCCAGGAGCATTTTACTTTGCAGCAGTATTTTTAGCAACAGATTATGCAACTACGCCTATGACCAAATGGGGACAAGTTATATTTGGAGGATTAGCAGGACTTTTAGCAGGAGTTATAGCAGTACAAGGGTATAATCCAGAAGGTCCATACTATGCAATAATTATAATGAATTTAGCTAGTCCATGTATTGAATATTTAACAACTAAAACTTATAAAAAGGAGTGTGTTAAATAATGAAAGAAAACTTAAAGCTTGGTGGAATACTTTTAGTAATAACAACTATTGCAGGACTTCTTTTAGGAATGGTAAATAGTTTAACTAAGGACGCTATTTTAGAAAACTCTAAAATAAATAAAGATGACTTAAAAGTTATTATGGTAGAAGCTGATGGAATAGAGGATACTGACTTTGAATTAAAGGAAGAGGATTCTGTAAAAGAAGTATATAAAGCAAAGACAGGTGATGAGGAAATAGGTTATGTATTTAAAGTAACTACAAAAGGTTTCCATGGACCAGTAGATTTGTTTGTAGGAATAAAAGATGATAAAGTTTCAGGAATAAAGGTTTCATCTCATAATGAAACACCAGGTCTTGGAGCAAGAATTGAAGAAGACAGCTTTAGGGAAAAGTTTAAAGATAACTCTATGGAAAATTCATTAGAGATAGTTAAAGCTACACCAATAAAAGAAAATGAAATTGATGGAATTTCAGGTGCAACAGTTTCATCTAAAGCGGTAGGAACAGCTGTTAATGAAACGATTAATTTTTATAAAGAAAATGTAAAAGGTGAGGAAGTAGAGGAATCTATAGATGTTACAACTGGAGCAAGTGAGGGGGATTGGTAAGATGAGTACTTTAATAGAAAGATTAAAAAATGGAATTATTACAGAGAACCCAATATTTGTTCAAGTATTAGCAATGTGTCCAACACTAGCTGTTACAACAAGTGCAGAAAATGCAATTGGAATGGGAATAGCTTCAACAGTAGTATTAATATTTTCTAATATGATAATTTCAGCACTTAGAAAATTTGTACCAGATAAAATAAGAATACCTTCATATATCGTTATAATAGCTTCATTTGTTACAATGCTTGAAATGTTAATGCAAGGATATGTACCAGCCCTTTATAAATCACTTGGTATATTTATCCCATTAATAGTAGTTAACTGTGTAATCTTAGGAAGAGCAGAAAGCTATGCGTCAAAAAATAAAGTGTTACCATCTATTTTTGATGCAATAGGAATGGGGCTTGGATTTACAGTAGCATTATTCTTAATAGGTTCTTTTAGAGAATTATTAGGAAGTGGAAGTATTTTAGGGATAAATGTAATGCCAGAAAGTTATAATCCAGCATCAATAATGATATTAGCACCAGGAGCATTTTTCACAGTTGGACTTTTAATGACTCTTTTAAATTGGATAAATTTAAAGAAAAATAAAAAGCCACTAGAAGATAAATGTGGTGGTGGTTGCAGTAATTGTGGTTCTGCATGTAGCACGAAGAAATAGGGGGAAGAGGATATGGAATTACTACTTATATTTGTAAGTGCAATGCTTGTAAATAACTTTGTATTATCAAAATTTTTAGGAATATGTTCATTTCTAGGAGTATCTAAAAAGAAAGATGCTGCAATAGGGATGGGACTCGCTGTAACCTTTGTAATGGTACTTGCATCAGTAATGTCGTTTTTAGTATATGATGGAATACTTGAACCATTAAATTTACAATATTTAAAAACAATTGCAAATGTTTTAGTTATAGCAGCACTTGTTCAATTTGTTGAAATGGCAATGAAAAAGATAAGTCCAGGACTTCACAAAGCACTTGGAATATATCTTCCACTAATAACAACAAACTGTGCAGTACTTGGAATGACAGTTTTAAATATACAAGAAGGTTATACACTTATAGAGTCTTTAGTAAATGGACTTGGAGCAGCAGCAGGGTTTATGTTATCAATAGTTTTACTATCATTTATTAGAGAAAGAATAGATAACAATGAAAATATACCAGAGGTTTTAAGAGGACTTCCAATAACATTATTCACAGCAGGATTAATGTCAATTGCATTCTTAGGATTTCAAGGATTAATACATTAGGGGGAAGACTTTATGAATATTTTATATGCAGGACTTAGCCTAGGAGCTTTAGGATTAATCTTTGGAATATTACTAGGCTTTGCATCAAAGAAATTTACTGTTAAAGTAGATCCTAAAGTACCAAAGCTTAGAGAAGCACTGCCAGGTGCAAACTGTGGTGGATGTGGATATCCAGGGTGTAATGCCTATGCAAATGCATTAGTTTTAGAAAATGCAAAAGGCAATCTTTGTACAGTAGGTGGAGAAAAAGTCTTAAAAGAGATTTCCAATATACTAGGAACAAAAGAAGAAATGAGTGAAAAGAAAGTTGCATTTGTAAAATGTAATGGGAATTGTGAAAATGCAAAAGAAAACTTTATTTATGATGGAATAAAAGATTGCAATGAAGCACACAATTTAAGTACAAAAGGAAGCAAGAGTTGCACCTATGGATGTTTAGGACTTGGAAGCTGTGTAAGAGTTTGTGAATTTGATGCATTAGAGATAATAGACGGAATAGCAAAAGTAAATGAAGAAAAATGCACTAACTGCGGAGCATGCCAAAAAATATGTCCTAAAGGATTAATAGAAGATGTAGAATTAGAGAAAAAAGTAAGAGTTTCTTGTAACTCAAAAGATAAAGGAAAAGATGTAAGAGAAAATTGCAAAGTTGGATGTATAGGATGTACGTTATGTCAAAAAGCATGCCCAAAAGATGCAATAGAAATAAAAGACTCATTAGCTAGAGTTGTGTATGATAAATGTGTTGGATGTAAACTATGTACAAAGAAATGTCCAACAGGAGCAATTAAAGTACAATAAACTTCACAAATTGACAAGAAACAACATAGATTGTGAGTATAGCTTTAGTAAAAGGAGTTAAAAATGCTTAGAGAAAATACAAGCAAAGCAAAATCAACATACTATGCCAATAAATATAAAATTGATGAAATTACTAAGGGTACACTAGACTTACAAAGTTTTACTAAAATTTATTTGTTAATTGCAGAAGATATAAAAAGAAGAACTAAAGAATAAGGTTTATTTTTCTTATAAAAAAGCACAGCTATTCTTATTCAGAATACAGTGCTTTTTTTTATTTGTTTTAAACTATTTAAAACATTCTTAATTTTTCATTTTTAATTATAAATTAAAAACAGTGTTTCCGTTTTTAATAGTTTCTAATACTTTAATATCTTTAATTTCCATACTTGGAACTTCTAATGGGTTTTTGTCTAGGATAACTAAGTCTGCTAGCTTGCCTTTAGTTAAAGTTCCTTTTTTATCTTCCTCAAAGTATTCATAAGCTGCATTTATTGTAATTCCTTTTAATGCATCAAATACAGAGATTTTTTCATCTTCACCTAAAGTCACTCCACTTTCTGTAATTCTATTTACTGCTGTCCATACTGTGTGAAGCATATTAGGAGGAATAACAGGTGTGTCTTGGTGGAAGTTATAAGGAATGCCTAATTTTAAAGCATATCCTGCAGGACTTATTTTAGATGCTCTGTCCATTCCTAGGTTTTTTATGTGAACATCTCCCCATTTATTTATATGAGCTATAAAGAATGAAGGAATCATATTTAGATTTTTCATTTTATCTAATTGGTCATGACGTACAGTTTGAGCATGAACCATAACAGGTCTTATGTCATTATTATAATTATTTTCTTTTAAAACTTTCTCATAAGAACTTATAAATTGATCAGCCGCAGCATCACCATTACAGTGAGAAAGAAGCTGTACATTACAGTCTAAAGAAGTCTTTATAAAGTCTTCAATTTCTTTATTAGAGTATATTGGGTAACCAACATAATCTTTATCTTCTCCTTCATAAGGTTTAGTAAGCCAAGCTGTTCTTCCTTGTGGTGAACCATCTTGGAACATTTTAAAGCCACCAATTTTATAATTATTAATATAGTCTTTAACAAGATTTTTATTATTAATTAAAATATCTTTAGAATTTTTTATATCAATATAAGAAATAACATCAAGCTTAAGTCTATTTAAATTACTCATACTATTTAATAGATAAAATTCACTATTTGAAGTCATTCCATCTTGAACAGTTGTAATTCCAAAGCTTGCATATAAATCTTCAGCTTTATTTATAAAGTTTTGCATGTCTTCTAAAGAAGGCTTTTCAACAAGCTTTGTTAAAGTCATAAAAGCATTTTCTTCAAGGTATCCATTTGGAATATTAGAGTCTTTAACTCTACCAATTAATCCACCAGTAGGATTTTTAGAAGTTTCATCAATTTTGAAAATCTCTAAAGCCTTAGTGTTAACAACACCCATATGTCCAGATGCGTGAGCTATAAGTATGGGGTTGTCTAAAGAAATTTTATCTAAGATATCCTTAGTTGGATGTTCTTTTTCTGCTAAAGAGTTATGATCATAACCAAATCCCATAATCCATTTATCTTTAGGAATGTTATTTTTTTCTTTAAAATCAGAAAGAACAGAAATTATCTCATCAAAGCTTGATGCTTTAGAAAGATCTGCTAAAACAAGTGTGTTAGCAACAGCAGTTAAATGACTATGGGGATCAA
This sequence comes from Clostridium sp., assembly GCF_051650885.1. Lineage (GTDB taxonomy): Bacteria > Bacillota > Clostridia > Clostridiales > Clostridiaceae > Clostridium. Next base: position 15,830 of record NZ_JBOFRG010000159.1, on the reverse strand, counting down.
TAAAAGCTGGCATTAATGTTTTTCCCTCAAGGTCAATTAGTGAAGTTTCATCTGTTTTTAAATTTAAAATTTCAGAATTTGTTCCAATAGAATCTATAAGACCATCTTTTATAAGTATTGCTTCATAGATAGTTTCATTTTCCATAGTTAAAATTTTTCCGTTAAAAAATATTTTGTTCATAAAAGCACCCCTTTAGATTATTATATATATTTATAATATCATAAAGGTTGTTAAATTAGATAAATATGCACAAAAAAATGAATAAATGATGAATAATGCAAAAAAATAATAATGTATTATTATTAAATAGTATAATTAAGTAAATGGAAGAAATATTTAATACATAAGAAAAGAGGACAAGATGAAGCAATTTAAGAAACATACAAGAGAAACGATTATAATAGGAATACTATTAATAGGATTATCATTATTTTTACATTTTCTACACTATAAGATATTTAACGATTTGCATCACACATTAATCTTCCTTGTAGCAGATATAGCATTTATACCAATGGATGTATTTTTTACAGCATTTGTAATAGAAAAACTTCTTGATAAAAGAGAAAGAGCACATAAATTTGAAAAGCTTATTATTATAAAAGGAGTATTTTTTTCAGAGTTTGGAACAGAACTTTTAGAAGAGTTTATAAAATGTGATGATGATATACAAAAAATAGAAGGTGTAGCACAAATTGATAAGAATTGGGGGAAGGTTGAATTTACTCACCTTAAAGAAGTATTAGAAGGATATGATTTTAAGGTTAATCCAAGCAAAATAAACATAGAGAAAATATCAAAGATATTAGATGATAATAAAGATTTTATTATTTCTTTAATAACAAATCCCACACTTATGGAGCATGAAGAATTTTCAGAACTTGCAAACTCATTATTTTATTTAAGAGATGAATTACAAGATAGATACTTTAAAATGGAATGTGAATGTGGAGTATGTGATAAGGAGCATATAGCAAAGCAAATAAATATATCATATAATTATATGGTATATGGATGGGTGCTATATATGCAACACTTAAAGGTGGAGTATCCAGAACTTTTTGTTCGTGCCATGCTTAAGAATCCATTTGATAGAAGAAGCTTTGAAGATAAATTTGAGGTATATAAGATACGAGTTAAGAATGAAGAATTAAGAATTAAAAATTAAGGAAAAATTCGCTTGGCGAATTTTGAAAATGAGAAAAACTGGGTTGGCTTTGCCAATCCAGTTTTTTAAAACTATAATTCTACATTTTTAATTATAAATTCTAAATTAAACTAATACATTTGTGTTATCATGTAGCCATTGTCCATAAGGCATGTTTTTATTCTATCTATATGTTCAAATCCATTTGTTTCTATTGTAACTTCAAGTTGAACATTTTTGAGTTTGTTTGCAGCTTTGAACTGATTATGCTCAAGTTTTACTACATTTGCATGAAGGTCACTTAAAATTTTTGAAATTTTAGTTAGTTGACCTGGTGTGTTTGGAAGTTCAAGGGTAAAGCAGAATAGTCTGTTTCTCTTAACAAGTCCACTATTTATTAAAGATGTAATAGTTAGCATATCTATATTTCCACCACTAATGATTGAAACAATATTTTTTCCTATAACATCAAGCTTACTTATTGCAGCAAGTGATGCAGCACCTGATGCTTCAGCAATAAGTTTATGTTTTTCGCTAAGAACTAAGAATGCATCAACAATTTCAGAGTCTGATACTTCAACTATATCATCTACATAATCTTTTATAAATGAATATGTTAAATCACCAGGAGATTTAACTGCAATACCATCTGCAATGGTATTTACTCCTTCTAGGTTAACAATTTTCTTTTTATAAAAGCTTTGTTTCATGGCATTTGCCCCAGAAGCTTGGACACCTATTACTTTGATATCTGGATTTATTTCTTTAGCTGCAAGAGCTATTCCACTAATAAGTCCACCACCACCAATTGGACAAAGAATTATATCAATATCTTTTAAATCTTGAATTAACTCAAGCATTATAGTTCCTTGACCATATAGAACATCTAAGTCATTAAAGGGATGAATAAAAGTCATTTCTTCTTCTAATTCAATTTTCTTTGCAGTTTTATATGCATCATCATAGCATTGACCACTTAAGATTACATTTCCACCAAGTTCTCTAGTTGATTGTACTTTTAAATAAGGAGTAGTCTTTGGCATAACTATTGTTGATTTGATGTTTATAAGACTTGAAGCATATGCAACTCCTTGTGCATGATTTCCAGCAGACGAACAAACAACACCCTTATTTTTTTCTTCATCAGATAGGGATTTTATTTTATTTAGTGCACCACGAAGTTTGTAGGCTCCAGTTAATTGTAGATTTTCACATTTCATGTAGATATTATTATTAGATGCTTTAGAAAAGACATTACTATATAAAAGAGGTGTTTTAATAACAGTATCTTTTATATTTTCATAAGCAAGTTTGATTTTATCTAAGTGCATAGAATCACCTCATATATTTATTTATAAAATATTATACATTTTTTTAACAAAATTAACAAATAGTTTATAAATTGAGAGGGGCAAAATTTAGTAGAAGGTAATATATTATTACTATAAAGAAGGTGATTTGAATGGAGGAGAAAATAAGTTTAAAACAATGGACATTTTTAGTTTTTAGTTGTATAGTACTGCTTACTATATACTACATTATAGATAAAAATTTTGATGGACTTGTAAATTCGATTTTAGAGAATTTAATAGGGACAATAGTAACAATGCTTTTTACTGGAGTATTTTTAGATTATATTTTAAGAAGAAGAGAAAAGAGAAGAGCAGAAAATAGAATGAATACTTTACTTGGAGTATTTTATGGGGATTTTGGAAATGAACTTTTATATGAGTTTATAGCAGCAGATTTATGTGTAGTTTGCTTAGTGAGAAAAGCTAAAATTAACAATGATTGGACAGAAAAAAATTATGAAGTGCTAAGAGAAACTTTTGAACAATATGAGTATAGTGTTGAAGGGGAACGGATTGATATAAAAAAAATAGCTAAAATAATTAAAGACAGTGAATCATTTATTTTAGATATTTTATTTACTCAAGTTATTCAAAATGGTGGAGAATTATCTGAAATATTATTTGATGTTATTCATTTAAGGGATGAAATAAATGATTTAGAAGACATAAATAATATTAAAGAAGATGAACTAAGTCACCTAGAGTTAGATATAAATAGATTATATAAAAGGTTAGCTATAAATTGGATAATATATATGAAATTTTTAAGGGGAAATTATCCACAATTATTTGTGAAAGCTTTAAAGAAATCGCCATATGAAAAATATAAAGTAAGATAAAAAAATACAATTATAGGCAGTAGCTTAAAAGTTACTCTTATAATTGTAAATTTTAAATTAAAAATAAGAAAAATAAAAAGAAAGTAAAAATGATTGATATATACTAAAAATAGAAAAAATAAAGTGAGTACATAAAAATGAATGAAGCAAAAAAATTAGTACTATTTCTTATAGCATTTATTATAGTGAATATGCTACCGGTATATGTAATTGTAGATGGTTTATCAATTTACATAATATTATTTAATAATGCGATATTAACATTATATTTATTAATTACAAAAGAAAGGAAATATAGAAACATAGCACTTACCCTAAGTGTGGCTATATTGATTATACATAATTGTTTCTTTATGGGACATAATCTAACTTTTTATAGAGTAGCAGCCATTTTAGCCATAAATATTTGGAATGGAGTAAGTTGTTATATTATATATAAGATTCTAGGGCAAAAATGTTTAGAGGAATTAGATTTAAAAGAGAATATAAAGATAATATTTTTAAAGATTTTATCTGTAGTAATTATATTTGGAGAGGGAGAGGAGTTTCTATTAAAAGTAGTTTTAGGTCTAAATAGCGTATACAGGGGATATAATTTTATTTTACCTGATTTTTTAGGATATATTTTTGTATTTACAATTGTTTATATAGTTAAGACTAAAAAATTACATGAACTAGAAATGAGTTCAATATTTTTTATTTTCTTTATAGCAATATTTTTATTTGATACAGAAAAGGTTGGACTACTTAATATTTTAAATATGGAAAAATCTCATCTGGAATATATTTCGATTTTTATTTTATTTTTAGCATGCATTTTACTGTCAGCAGAGGAATTTATTATTTTAATAGTTGAGGATTTTATAATTACATATTCTATGATAAGAACATTTATAGAGAGTGTTGGAAATGCAATAAAAGAGTACATAATACTGGATATGCAATTATTTTATACCATTGTAATGACTATAGCATTTTTTATAATTATTTCAAAAGCACAAAATAAAAAATTAGTTGATGAAATAAGTCAAAAAAATCAGAGGTTAGAAAGAGAAATAGATGAAAATAAGCAAATGTTTAGAAAAGTGAATTTGCTTATAGATTCAATGGAAAATATATCTTTTATAGCGGATGAAGGTGGAAAAATAATTTACACTAATAAAGCTTTTGATAAAATAACAAAAAAAAAGAATATGTGGGATATAGTGTATTTTAAAGATTTTATGCAAGAATTGGGAAGTGGGAAGTTAAGAAAGGAAGTTATAGTTAATGAAAGAATAATCATGTTTGAGGTTTTTATTTCTGAATTTGAAAAAAAACATTTTATATCTGGAGTTGGATTAGATATTACAAAAATGAAGCTAGTACAAGAAAAGCTAAAAGTAGCAAAAGAAAATGCAGAAGAAGCAAATAAAGCAAAAACATCCTTATTAGCTAGAGTAAGTCATGAACTTAAGACTCCTATGAATACTATTGTTGGAATAAATTATCTTTTAAAAGAAACAAATCTAGATAAAAAGCAAAAGCGTTATACAAAGAAAATAGAAAAAGCTTCTAATATGTTAATTAAGATGATAGAAGATATTTTAGATGTATCTAGAAGTGAAAATACAAAAATGATTTTTAAAGAAGATATAATAAACTTAAGAGATTTTATTGATAACATAGTTTTAGTAAAGGAAGATGAAATAGAAAAAAAGGGGTTAGAACTAAAGGTTGAAATAGAGAAAAATATTCCAAGCTACATAATAAGTGATGAATTTAGGTTACAGCAAGTAATTATAAATCTAATTGGAAATGCAATAAAATTTACTGAAAGAGGATATATAAAGATAAATGTTAGCTCAAAACATATAAAAGACTTTAGATGGAATTTAATTGTGGCTATAGAAGATACAGGGATTGGAATATCAGAAGAGAAAATAGGAGAAATATTTGAAGCATTTGCTCAAGAGGATGAATCCATAAATAGAATGTATGGAGGAACAGGTCTTGGTTTAGCTATATGTAAATATATAGTAACAGGGTTAGGGGGCGAGATTACTGTAGAAAGCATAAAGGGCGAAGGAAGCAAGTTCTACGTTGAAATAGGTATTACTGAGTATATTTATGGTGGAGAGAGACTGTGTGAATCAGAAAAGGGTGTGAAAATAGAAGGAAAAGATAAAAATATTGAATTTGAATTAGTAGAAGAAGCTGTAGTAGAAGATGTAGTAGAAGATATAGAAGAGTTTATAGAATACTTAGAAAATGATATAGGAGAGGCCTTTGATAAATTAGAAATAATTGAAGAAAAAATAAAAAATACAAAGGCAAAGACAAATTTATCTAATATACATAAATATTTAGAAGAATTTGAAATAGATAAAGCATTAAAAGAAGTAGAGGATTTAAAGACAATATTTTTAAAATAGGATGATATAATGAAAAAAAGAAAAGAAAATAAGATATTAATAATTGATGATTTAGCAGAAAATATAAAAGTTTTAATAGAAATATTAAAAGATGATTACAAAATAAACGTAGCATTAAGTGGTAAAAAAGGAATTGAACTGGCTAAAGTTTGGAAACCAGACTTAATTTTATTAGATATTATGATGCCTGAAATAGATGGATATGAAGTCTGTAGGATTTTGAAAAATGATGATGAGGCTAAGGATATTCCTATAATATTTTTAACTGCATTAGGTGATGAAAAAGAGGAATATAAGGGGATAAGTCTTGGAGCTATAGATTACATAAGAAAGCCAGTTAATCCAAAACTTGTTAGAGCAAGAATTGAAAATCATATAAAACTTAAGACTTATAGTACAGAATTAGAAGAGAGAGTCAGAGAAAAGGTAGAGGAAGTAGAACAATTTAATAATTCATTTATAGAAACATTAGCATATATTGCGGAGACAAGGGATGCAGATTTAGGAAAGCACATAGATAGATGTAAAGCGTATGCAACAGTTATGCTTGATTATATTTTCAAATATAATAAATTTGCAGATGAAATAAAAAAAGAAGATAGAGAGATAATCATAAAAGCTGTTCCACTTCATGATATTGGGAAAATAGGTATTCCAGATAAAATACTCTTAAAGCCAGATAGACTTACAATTGAAGAATTTGATATTATGAAAACACATTCAGATTTTGGATATAAAATACTTAAAATGGCTGAGGAGAAATTAGTAAATAAAAAAAATAAAATGCTTCATTGCGCAGAAGAGATAGCCTACTATCATCACGAAAGATGGGATGGAAAAGGATATCCTTGTGGATTGAAAGGAAATGAAATACCTATTGTAGCAAGAATTATGAGTATAGTAGATGTATTTGATGCAATAGTAAGTAAGAGAGTATATAAAGATTCGTTAAGTACTGCTGTAGCAATAGAATTTATTCAAGCTGAACGAGGGAAGGCTTTTGATCCAGAATTAGTAGATATATTTATAGAATTAAGGGAAGAGTTTAAAGAAATAGAGAAAAAATTATAAAATAAAAATGTCTAAACTGTTAAAAAAGTATTGACAAAGAAATGAAAATAAAATATATTAAATACAAGAAATGGAAAACTTAATAAGAACTTATCAAGAGTGGTGGAGGGACTGGCCCTATGAAACCCGGCAACCTGTATTATTTATAGAAAATTGTTCTATCTATTTTACGTGGTGCTAAATCCTGCAACAAAATGTGTTGGGAGATGAGAAAAGAGTTAATAGGGTATTTTTATGCACTGGAGATTTTTTCTCTAGTGCTTTTTTATTGTATGAAAATGAAAAGAGGCTATAAGTTATAGAGTTTTAAAGTAAGGGAAAGGGGAAAAAATAATGATTAAGATAACAAATGTAGAAAAGAAATTTGGTAATAATGATGTATTAAAAGATGTTTCCTTAGAAATAAATGAGGGAGAGATATATGGGATTATAGGACATAGTGGAGCTGGAAAAAGTACACTTTTAAGATGTATAAATGGTTTAGAAGGTTATAATGGTGGTTCAGTTCAGGTAATGGGAAAAGAAATAAAGAGTTTAGATAATAGAGGGATAAGAGAGCTTAGAAAAGATTTAGGAATGATATTTCAAAACTTTAATCTTTTAGAAAGAAAATCAGTTTATGAAAATATAGATTTACCTTTAGAAGTATGGAAATATGATAAAGCCAAAAGGAACGAAAGAGTAATGGAACTTTTAAAGCTTGTAGGACTTGAAGAAAAGAAAGATGCAAAGCCAAAAGAGTTATCAGGAGGGCAAAAACAAAGAGTTGCTATTGCAAGAGCACTTGCATTAGAACCTAAAATACTTCTTTGTGATGAAGCAACATCAGCCTTAGATCCTAAAACTACGAAGGATATATTAGAACTTTTATTAGAAATAAATAAAAGATTAAAAATAACAATTGTAATAGTTACACATCAAATGGAGGTTGTTAAAGAAGTTTGTGAAAGAGTTACACTTTTAGATGGTGGATATGTAAAAGCTCAAGGACAAGCCAAAGACTTATTCTTAAAACCAGAAAGTCATCTTAAAAAGTTTTTAGGAGAAGAGGAGGAAGAAGGAGTTCTTCCAACTGAGGGAATAAATATAAGAATATTCTTCCCAAGTGATTTCTCAGAAAATGCAATAATAACAAAGCTTGCAAGAGAACTTGATGTAGATTTTTCAATAGTATTTGGAAAGCTTGAAAAGTTTAGAGATGATGTTTTAGGAAGCTTAGTGATAAATGTTTATGAAAAAGATAAAGAAAAGATAGTTAGATATTTAGAAGAGAAAAATGTAAAGTTGGAGGTAATATAAGATGAATGCAGAGATAGTAAATGCAATAAAGGACACTTTGATAATGGTATTATTATCAACAACATTTGCAGGAATCTTGGGGTTTATTCCTGCAATAATATTAACAGTAACAGCAAAGGATGGATTAAGACCAAACAAAGCAGTTTATGGAACATTAGATTTTATAATTAATATATTTAGAAGTTTTCCTTTCATTATATTAATGGTGGCATTATTCCCATTATCAAGATTAATAATAGGAACATCTATTGGTGTGGAGGCTGCAATAATACCTCTTACAATAGGAACAGCACCATTTGTTGCACGGATTATAGAAAATGCTTTAAGAGAAGTTGATAAAGGGGTAATTGAAGCTGCAAGGTCTTTTGGAGCAACAGATACTCAAATAATATTTAAAGTTTTATTAAAAGAAGCAATTCCATCAATAGTATCAGGACTTACTTTAACAATTATAAGTGTAATTGGATATTCAGCTATGGCTGGAGCTATAGGAGCAGGTGGTCTTGGAGATGTAGCTATAAGATATGGATACCATAGAAATGATACAGAAACACTAATAATCACAATAATAATTTTAATAATAATGGTACAAGTTATTCAAAGCTTGGGGAATTATATATATAAAAAAATATAGAAATAAAAAGGGGGATTTTAATAATGAAAAAGAAGAATTTATTAGGAACAGTATTAGTAGGGGTTTTAACATTTGCTTTAGTAGGATGCGGTGGGGCAGCAGATACGGCTAGCGATGATAAAACAATAACAATTGGGGTGTCACCAGTACCTCATAAAGAAATAGTAGAAGAAATAAAGCCAGATTTAGAAGCTAAAGGGTATAAGGTAGAGATAAAAGAATTTACTGACTATGTAACTCCAAATACAGCTTTATCAGAAGGAAGCTTAGATGCTAACTTCTTCCAACACATACCATATTTAAACGATCAAAACGCTACTAGAGGATTAAATTTAGATTATACAGCACAAGTACATTTAGAGCCACTTGGAGCATATTCAAAGAAAATAAAAGATATTAAAGAATTAAAAGATGGAGCAACAATTGCAATTCCAAATGATCCATCAAATGAAGCAAGAGCGTTAAATCTTTTAGCTGAAAATGGAATAATAAAGGTTAAAGAAGGAGAGCTTATTACTCCAAAGGATATAACTGAAAATAAGAAAAACTTAAAGTTTAGTGAGCTTGAAGCAGCAGCTATTCCAAAAGCATTAGAAGATGTTGATTTAGCTATAATAAATGGTAACTATGCAATTGATGCAGGATTCAAAGTAAATAAAGATGCATTAATAAAGGAAAATAAAGATTCAGAAGCGTCAAAACCTTATGGGAATGTAATTGCAGTTAAAAAAGAAAATAAAGATAGCCAAAAAATAAAAGATTTAACTGAAGCATTAACTTCAGATAAAGTAAAAGAATTTATAAATAAAAAATATGAAGGAAATGTAATTCCAGTATTTTAAATAAAAATCTAAAATTTGGTTATAATAAAAAAGGTACAGCTGGACCTAATATATAATCGTAAAATGTCACAAAGCAGAAATGTTTTGTGGCTTTTTATTTTACAACTTATATGGAAAAAGGTAAAATAGAAAGGAAACTAGTAAAATGGAGGGGTAAGAATGAAAATATCAAATGTTTCTGTTAATTTAACAGGTAGCGATATATTAAGTATAATAAATGATTTTGTAAAAGTAGAAGGTCTAGATTTAAAAAGTGTAGTAATAGACAATGGAATAAACATAGAAGGAAGTTTCAAGAAAGGAATAAAAATTAACTTTAAAGGAACGATTTCTGATTTATCTGTTGAAGATGGAAAGGTTCATTGTAGATTCTCTTCATTCAAAGTGTACAAGCTAGGGTTATTTAGAATCTTTAGAAGTCTTGGAGTAAAGATAGCATTAAAGTTTATTGGAGACTTAGGGATTGATGGAACTAAGGATAGGCTAATAATAGATGTAGATAAAATATTATCAAAAATAAAAATAGTGAAGCTTAATGTTTTAGATTTATATATACATGGTGAAACTGTATGTGCAAATGTAGGAAATATAGATTTAAATTTAGGTTTAATTGGCAATAATGAAGAAGTAGAGGAAGTTGAAGCGGAAAATGTTGAAGAGGTTGAAGAAAAAGGATTCTTAGAAGGTCATATGACAGAAGAAGAAATCGAAGCTTTAGACATTGAAGAAAAAACAGATGATTATTACAAAAAGGGAAGAATAGTAGCAAAGGAAAAAATAGATAATAAATTACCTGAAAAAGCTAAAGGATTTTCAGATTATATATTTATATTACCAGATTTAGTAGCTTTAGTAGGTAGATTATTAAAAGATGATAGAGTTCCAAATAAGACAAAGTTAACTATATCAGGAAGCGTTGCATATCTTTTATTCCCAAGTGATTTAATTCCAAGCAAGATACCTTTCATAGGAAAGATAGATGATTTAGCAGTATTATTCTTTGCATTAAATAGGATAGCAAAAGATGTACCATTAGATGTTCTTGTTGAAAATTGGTCTGGGAAAAATGAACTTATATTTGTATTAAGAAATGGATTAGAGTATGTAAGCAACTTTACTGGAGCTAAAAACTTAGAAAAAATAGTAGATGTAGTAGAAGAATTAAAGACGTTATAAAATATTAGTCTAAGGAGAGAAGAGATGGCTAAAAAGGTTTATGCAATCAAAGAAGGCTTTGATAGTAAAAATGGTGTTTTAATAAAAAATAAAATTGTCTGTACATGGGCAGAATGTCTTTCTTATGTAAAAGGTGTTAAGGGAGCAAAGTATAAAAGCTTTCAAAGCCTTGAGGAAGCAAATGCATATTTAAGTGATACAAATACCTTATTAAAGAAGGGCAGAGATGAGTATCCAATAGATTGTGCACATATATATGTAGATGGAAGCTATAATATAAGTACAAAGAGATATGCTTATGGTGTAGTAGTTGTTGAAGATGATATTGTTAAGTATATGGAAAGTGGAGCAGAGGATAGTGTTTCTAGCATAAGACAGATTGCAGGAGAGCTTGATGGTGCTATAAAGGGGATAGAATATGCCTTAAGCAAAGGAATGAAGAAAGTTGTTTTATTCCATGATTATGAAGGCATTTTCCACCATGCAACAGGAAGTTGGGATAGAAAAGATGAATCTTCAACTAATTACTATAACAAGATGAATAGTTTATTTGAAAAAGGAATAGAAGTAACTTTTGTAAAGGTAGATAGTCATACAGGTGATTTATTTAATGAATTAGCAGATGAAATTTGTAAAGAAGAACTGAATATTACCTCAGAAAAGATAGTTGAAAGATGGCTTAAAACTAATAAGCTACTTGTTGAAACAAAGGAACTTAAAGAAAGAATATTAAAGCTTGCAAGAAATGCTAGTGGAAATATTGTTGTAGTAGGAGAAGAAGAAAAGAAAGAAACTACTATTAATATAGAAAAAGATATTATAATAGAAAGTTCTGCTATAAAAAAAGAATTATTAGAGAGAATTGAAAAATTATCAGAAGAGGATATAGTCCGTGTAAATAATTATATTAAGAGATATATAAAATAGAGTAGAATAAAATTTTTAAATTTACAAAAGCTATAATTATCATAAAGATAAAGAAGGTGATAATTATGGGTAAAATAATAACAGGAGTAGCAGGTGCAGTCATTGGAATGGCGGCATGTGCTGTGATTCTTCCAAACTTAGATAGAAGAACACAAAGAACTGTAAAAAGAGCGGGAAGAAGATTAAGAGATGCTGCGGAAGATGCATATGATTCATTATCAGCACTTAAATAAGAGAAATTATAGAAATGATAGAGGTTTTAAAATCTCTATCATTTTTTTGTAGAATAAAAAGATAATAATGAACAAGAAAACTAAATTTCCAAAATAAAATAAATATAAATTAAATAAAAAATAAAAAAAAGAGAGAAAATAGATAAAAAAACTATATATATTCCCAAAATCGTGCTATAATTATAAATAAATTTGAATAAATTATAAATAAATTTAAAAAAACGTGAATAATATAAAAATAAGGGGTGGGAGTGTATGGAAATTCTATCTTTAGGGGAAAAAATTAAAAGAAGAAGAAAAGAATTGGGTATGACATTAAAAGATTTAGCGAAGGACAGGATAACTCCAGGGCAAATTAGTTTAGTTGAATCAAGAAGATCTAATCCATCTATGGATTTATTAGAATACTTAGCAGATACATTAGATGTAAACGTAGAATACTTAATGGAATCGGAAGAAAGCCAAGCAGAAAATATAAGTTTATACTACGAACAATTAGTAGAAGCGTACATAAATCAAAAGGAATATGCAAAGGCAGAAGAAAATATAAAGAAAGCATTAGAGTATGCAGAAAAGTATGAGCTTGATTATAGAAAAGGAAACATTCTATATTTATCAGGAAAAATATATTTAGAAAAAGAAAAGTTTAAAGAAGCACAACAAAAAATTCTTTATGCAAATGGAATTTTTATAAAAATAAAAAAGTATGAGGAAGTAGTGAGAACTTTCTTAGACTTAGCAAAAATAACATTAAAATTAAAAGCGTATCATTCAGCAAACAGTTATTTAAAGCAAGCTGAAAAGGTATATGTAGATAATGACATAATAGATGAAATATTAATAGGTGAAGTTTACTATAACTTAGCAACAACTTATTTTGAAATAGAAAACATAGAACAAGCTATAAAATACTTAGATTTAACTAAGGAAAAGCTAGAGAGAATAAACAATAAAAAAGAATATGCAAAAGCATTATTAAATATATCAGAAGAGTATGGAGAAAATAAAGATTTAAAAAATGCAATAAAATATTCTACAAAAGCATTAGATGTATATAATGCAATAAATGAATATGTAAGCATAGGAAATATGGAGAATAATATTGGAGAGTTATTTTATAATTTTGAAAATATTAATGAAGCCGCAAAGCATTTTAAAATTTCTAAGGATATAAAAGATAATATAGAAAATGAAGAAACAATAAGTATATTAATTAATATTTGTAAAAATTATTTAAAGATAAAAGAGCTTAAGAAATGTAAGGAAAGTTTAAATGATATATATGCAAAACTTTTAGAGAAAGATGTTGAAGAAAAAATAGAGTGTTTGATTATTGAATATAGAGTAAATCAAATAGAAGAAAATATAGAAGAGTCAGAAAGAACACTTTTAAAGGCATACAACTATGCATCAGTTAATAAAGTTCAGGACAAGCTTGCAGAGATTTCAATAATATTAGGGAAATTCTATATTGATTATAAAAAAGAAGATATGGCTAAGAAATATTTAGATGAAGGGGTTAGCATATTTAGAGAGATTGGAATATTAAAAAATTAGGGGAATAGGGGATAGAAATGGAAATACTTTCAACTGGAGAAAAAATAAAACGTATAAGAGTCTACAATGGAATAACTTTAAAAGAACTTTGCGGAAAAGAAATTTCTATATCTAAAATGAGTTGTATAGAAAATGGAAAGATAGAAGCAGATGAAGATATTTTAAAGTATATAGCAAAAAAGTTAAAGGTAGATTATGAATATCTAGCTAAAGATGTATATAGTCAAATAGAAGATAACATTAAATTAGTAGAGGAAAATATAAATTTATACAACTATGAAGATGAGCTTAAATTTAATTTAGAATATGCAGTTGAATATAAGCACATTGACCAAGCTATGAATTTATTAGATAAATTATTTAATGTATATAAGAAAAAGAGAAATTGGGATAAAATTTCTGAAATAATTCCAAGCTATTATGATTTATATAGCAAAAGTTCAAATATTTTTAATCAATTAATATATTTATTTAACTTAGGGGAATATTTATTTTTAAATGGAGAATTTAATGAAGCAGGAGTTTATTTTAATAGAATAAAAGAGTGTATGGCTAAAAATTCTTTAACTGAGGATATTTTTTATTCAAAAGCGTGTATAGAACTTGCAAAATGTAACTTAAAGGTTGGAAATTTTAAAGAGGCTGAAGAAATTTTAAGCAGTATAGAAGATGGAATAGGAGCATTTAATAGTGATGAATTAAGCTGTGAATTTTACCATATCGTAACTGTAAAAAATATATTAATGAAGCAATATTCAAAAGATAATAGAAAAAAAGCATTAGATCATGCAAAAGATAGAATCTATAAGATTGTAGATATGAAGGTGAATTATGTTAAATGTTATTTTAAATCATTTAATATAAAAGAAGCACAACAAACTATTGATGAAATTATAGAAGTTATGCCAATAGAGCAAACAGATGAATGTGCAGAAGAGTTTTTAAAAATACTTAAAATATTAAAGCAATTTAATCAAAGAGAGTATATAGAAAAAGTTTTAGAAAATGCACTAAATGTTGCAATAATAACAAACAAGATAAGTTTAATTGAATATGCTTACTACCTAAAAGGAACTATGCTTGAAGAAGATGGTAGATATATAGAAGCAGAAATGAATTTTAATTTAGCATTAGATGCTTTAACTAAATTTGGAACTAAAAAAGATTTCTATGAAAGATATGTTGATTTAGGAAACTTATATCATAAAATTGGGAATATAAAAGAATCTGTAAGATATTTCTGTTTGGCAATGGATTTAAAAAAGAAATGTAAGTATTAATAGACTTAAAGAATAAATTTATAAAATTAAATAAATAATAGTAGTAAGGATTGTCTTTTTATAATAAGACAATCCTTATTATATTATGGAGGTGTTTTTTTATGGATTATTTATTAGTATTACCAAATGGAAGAGCAATAGGTTTTTTAGAACTTGAAGGAGCAAAGGCAGCACTTAATATGTACCATGAAGGAAGAATAAATATAAAAAAAGATGAAGAAATTTATAGTGTATATGATATGTTTGAAGAAAAATCAAGGGAAGATTTATCGTACATAATTGGTGCGGAAGAAGGAGAAGGAAAGGTATATAGTATACAAAGTCTTGTAGAAAATGTACAAAGGTCAGAACTTTTAGATGAGGAAAAGGAGGAATTGATAGGATTATTATTAGAAGATAAGATTAATTTTGACATTAGCGATTATGGAGTAGAAAATTTACTTTCAGAAACAAACGTTTACTAAAATGAAATTATGTATTTTAATTTAATAAAAAATGAACAAATAAAAAAGCAAAAAAGTAAATAGGAAAATATAAGAGTATTTTAAAGAAAAAAGAAAGTAACAGTATTTATATTCGAGAAAAGGATAAATTATCATATAAATAAAGAAATAAGAGTGAATATTAAAGAAAATTCATTTGAATAAAAATATTAAAAAAACTATAATTATCCATAGGGTTTAGAGGAAGGGGAGATTATGGATGTTATCATATGAATTTTTATTTGATATTGCAATGATATTATTAAGTACAAAGCTTTTAGGATTAGTAACTAAAAAATTCCAAATGCCACAGGTAGTTGGAGCATTACTTGCAGGTATAGTTCTTGGGCCAGCTTGTTTAAATTTATTACACGAAACTGACTTTATAGGACAAATGTCAGAACTTGGAGTAATAGTTTTAATGTTTACGGCGGGACTTGAAACAGATATAACAGAACTTAAAAAAACAGGAAAAGTATCTGTTGTAGTTGCAATTTTAGGAGTTGTAGTTCCATTAGTTGCAGGATTTTTTATAGCACTAATATTTAACAAGGGTGAACTTCAAACAGGAGATGT
>NZ_JBOFRG010000158.1:0-11120 GCF_051650885.1 Clostridium sp. | reverse complement strand
GAGAACAATCTGAATATTTGGTGATGATGGCATAGAGGGTACACTCCTTCCCATTCCGAACAGGAAAGTTAAGCTCTATAACGCCGATGGTACTGCACGGGAGACTGTGTGGGAGAGTAGGAAGTTGCCAAGTGAAAACGAAGAAAAAGCTAGTAGTTAAACTACTAGCTTTTTTTGTTCTCTCTTATAAATTGGTTTTAGTCCACCTAAAAGAATTTTGCAATTAGGTATACGAAGAATTTTTGCATATAAAAATACAATTGGACTGCGAAGTCTTCCACGTGAGCAAGCAATTATAATTGGCTTTTGTTTATTATTTGAAATTTTTAAAAGCTGCTCCCTGAAGTAGGATTTATTTTTTAGTAAGGAATTTATTATAATAAAAAGTGCACAAGGATAAAAACATTTTATCTTTTTATGTTGTATTTCATTTATTATTGGAAGGTTGTATTTAAAAAGATGCATTTGATTGAATTCAGATTTACTTCTAACATCAATAGTTTCTTCATTAGTGATATTATCATATTTAATAAAAATCATAATAAACCTCTGAAAGCTCTTTTATATTAGATATATTATTAAAATCTAAATATTGTGTGAGAAATAAAATTTTTTTGGTAATTAAATTTTAATAAACTAGTTCTAAATAAAGATTTAATAGCAAAGCTATATTTAAAATGTTAAAATTAGGTATAATAGCTTTTGAATGAAGAAAAATTTATTTCAAGAGGTGCTAAGGTACATAAATTTAAAGGTTAGATAGAGAGAAAAAAGGGGAGAAAATTATGAGATATGTATGGGGAGCTTTAGGGGGATTAGCTACAGGGTATTTTTTATTGGCTAATGGACTTGGTGGACGAATTTATTTTAGTGAGGTCTTTTTAATTATTGGGGTAATTTCATTATTGGTATGTTTTAAATATAATTATATTTTGAATATTCCACTTGTAAAAAGATATTTTAAAATGATAAAAGTAGTAATGTGTATTGGTGTGGCAATATTTATTTTAGTAGAAGGTGCTATATTAATTTATCCTAAGAAAAGCTTGGAGAAGGCTGATTTAGTTATAGTACTTGGAGCAGGATTAAAAGGTACTGTTCCAAGCCTAACTTTAAAACATAGGTTAGATGCTACAATAGAATATCTTAATAATACAGGATATGAGGGGAAAATTGTAGTTAGTGGAGGGCAAGGTCCAGGGGAAGATATTACTGAGGCTGAAGCCATGAAAACATATTTAGTTCAAAATGGAGTTAATCCTGATAGAATAATTAAGGAAGATAAGTCTACAAGTACATCTGAAAATTTAGAGTATTCTAAAGAAGTAATAGAAAAGGAATTAAATGAGGATGTTAGAGCGAATTTTAATACTACAATTATAACAACAGATTTTCATGCTATGAGAAGTAATATGTTAGCTAAAAGAAAGGATTATTCTAATATTAATTTATATACAAGTAGTACTGAGTGGTATTTAATACCTAACATGTATTTAAGAGAATTTTTTGCTTTTACTAAATCAGTAATATTTGATAGATAAGATAAATTATTATATTATAGAATAAACAAATAGATAAAGAAATGGAGAATAAGAATGGAAAGAAATTTTGAAGACCTTAAAGGAAAAGTAGTAAAGCATTTTAAAGGGAAATTATATTTAGTAGTTGATTTAGTGTTGCATAGTGAAACACAATCAGAAATGGTTTTATATAAGGCACTTTATGGGGATTTTAGATTATTTGTAAGACCTAAAGAAATGTTTTTAAGCCAAGTTGATAAGGATAAGTATCCAGAAGTAAAACAAAAATATAGATTTGACTTATTAACTGAAGGGGATATGGAGAATATAAAAACTATATTAATAGAAAAATAAATTAGAAATGCAAAAAGCTAACTTATCGTAAGTTAGCTTTTTTACATTTAAATAGAATTGAACAAACATATGAATAGAAAAGGGAGAGTGTAGGTAGATTAAGTAACATTGTATTCTATAGTGCGTCAGCTAAAGTGTATTTTTTAAACTCATTAAAGAAATTGATTTTAGCTGTATTGACGATAGATTTTAATTTACAGTTATTACAGAAATATGGGCAGGAATCTGGATTTTTAAAACATTCTACTATATTTGTGTTGTCTTCTGTAATTTCTATTACATCACCTAAATTGATTTTTTCTGGTGGCAAACCTAATTTTATTCCTCCATTACGTCCTTTTATAGAAGTTATAAAATCTGTCTTGGCAAGTTTGTTTATTATTTTCTTTAAATGATGTTCTGATATATCTAAGTTTTTAGCCATTTCTTCAATATTGCAAAGTTTATCTTTGTTTATGGCTAAATACATTAAAGCTCTAAATGAATAATCACTAAATTTTGATAATTGCATGATATATTTTTAGTTGCCTATAAGCTTAAGAGCAACTATCTCCTTTATATATATTTTTATTTAATTATAAGGTTTATTGTTTATTGTTACTAGTGTAAGTAATATATATATCTATTATAAATGAAATTTGTTAAAAAAGTATGGAAAAATTTTAAAGTGCATTTAACTTGCACATTTAAAAATTGTATAGTATATTGAATATAGAAAATAAATACTAAAAGAAAATAAATATTATATAGATAAATTAGGAGATGTTATTATGTTAGATCAAAAGACAAGAGAAATAGTAAAAAGTACAGTACCAGTTTTAAAGGAGCATGGAGTTGCCATTACAACTGAGTTTTATAATGATATGTTCCAAAGATACCCACAAGTTAAAGAGATGTTCGATATGGGAAAACAAAAATCAGGAGCACAACCAAAGGCTTTAGCTATGACAGTTTTAGCAGCTGCACAAAATATTGATGATTTATCAGTTTTAGCACCAGCTGTTGAAAAAATTGGACATGTTCACGTAGATGCAAAGGTTAAAGCAGAGCATTACCCAATCGTTGGAGAATGTTTATTAAGAGCTATAAAAACTGTTTTAGGTGATGGAGCTACTGATGAAGTTATTGAAGCTTGGGGAAAAGCTTATGAAGAAATTGCAAGAGTATTCATAGGGGTAGAAAAGGATATGTACGCAGGAAAATAAGCATTATTAAATGAGTGATAATGGTTTTAAAATAGTAAATATGCTTAAAAAATAGACTTAGTAAAAGTGATTTTTACTAAGTCTATTTTACTATAAAAGTAGATTAAACAAGGTATTAATCTACAGAAGTAATTATTTGCTTTTAAAAAGTTTAAGAATTGATTCATTTACATCATGAGTATATAAACCACCATGATAACAAACTATCATTTCAATATCGTATGTAGTTAATTTTTCTAATGAAGCTTTAATAAGATTATTATCAAAATTCATAGTTTCACTACCAAGTGCTAAATTACTATCTTCTATAAAGAATAAATCACCAGCGATTAAAAGTTTGCTTTCTTTAAAGTAAAAACATGTATGACCTATAGTGTGACCAGGAGTTTCTACAACCTCTATCCCATCTATATAAGGAAGAATTTCTTTATCAGTAAGGATAGAGTCTATATTTACTTTAGTGTGAGCAAATCCTTTTTTAAACATATGATATCTTTCCATCATAGACTGGTCTAAATGTTCTAAATTAGCTTCAAGCTTTGCAAGTTTATGAGGCGTTTTAGTACCATCTATAAAAGGAACTTCTTCTTTACTTGCTAAGATTTTTAAATCTTTATTTTTAGATTTAGAGATTATAGCCTTTGCATTGCCAACATGGTCTATATCGTGATGTGTTAAAAGAATAATATCTAAATCATCTATAGTTAGATCTATTTCTTTTAAAGCATCCTCAAATATAGAAAGTTGATTTGGAAATCCTGTATCAATTAAAATATTTGCTTTTTCTGATTTTACTACAACAGGGTGAAGTAACATAGTCCTATCACCTAGAGTAGCTTTAATATTTAGCATGTAAATATTATCTGTAATTTTCAAAATAATCATCTCCTTATAAGTTACTATACTATAATTTAAGCGGTGTAAATATTATTTTTTATTGAACATAAAATAGTGAAAATTTTAAATTTAATAATTGTAAAATTAAGTGAAAAAGGTGTTAGGAATATTTGCATCAGATTCAATTAAAGTTGGAAGTGGTGGTGGATTTTTAGGAAGGCCCGCTGTAGAGACTGCTTATTGTAAAGAATGCAACAAAATGATTATAAATTTATAGTTTTAAGAATCTCTAATATTTTAAGTAATGTTAGAGATTTTTTGATATTAATATTAATTGTACCATATGTTACAGAGTGTTTGTTGAATAGAGGGTATACTGAGTACATAAGTTAAAGAAAAAACGAAGAGTTTTATATAAATGGAGGAATTTGAAATGAGTATGTTTTGTTTTCAATGTCAAGAAACAGCAGGGTGCAAAGGGTGTACTGTAAGAGGAGTTTGTGGAAAAACTGAGGATGTTGCTAAAATACAAGATTTATTAGTATTTGTAACTAAAGGACTAGCTACTGTAGCAGTTGAAGGAAGAAAAGTCGGTGTAACTAGTAAAATAGTGGATAAGTACATAACTGAAAATTTATTTATAACAATAACTAATGCAAACTTTGATTTTAAAGCTATTGAAGCTAGAGTTAAAGAAACTTTATCTTTAAGAGAAGAATTAAAAGAAGAAGTTAGTGCAAATGGTGGAAATCCAGTTGGAGAAGATTTAAAAGGTTGTGCAACTTGGATTGGAGAAACTTCAGAAGATTTCTTAAATAAAGCAGCAGAGGTTGGAGTTTTATCAACTGAAAATGAAGATATAAGAAGCTTAAGAGAGCTTGTAGTTTATGGATTAAAAGGTATGTCAGCATATATGAAGCATGCTATGAACTTAGGCTTTGATGATGATAATATACATGCTTTTATGGCAGAAGCTTTAGTTAAAACTTTAGATGATAGATTAAGTGGAGATGAATTAACAGCATTAGCTTTAGAAGCTGGTAAGTTTGGTGTTGATGGAATGGCACTTTTAGATAAAGCTAATACTGAAAGTTATGGACATCCTGAAATAACTACAGTTGATATTGGAGTTAGAAAAAATCCAGGAATCTTAATTTCAGGACATGATTTAAGAGATTTAGAAATGTTACTTGAGCAAACTAAGGGAACTGGAGTAGATGTTTATACTCATGGTGAAATGCTTGCAGGACAATATTACCCAGCATTTAAAAAGTATGAAAACTTTGCAGGTAACTATGGAAATGCTTGGTGGTTACAAGATAAAGAGTTTACTACATTTAATGGACCAATCTTAATGACTACAAACTGTATTACACCTGTAAAAGATGCTTATAGAGATAGAATCTTTACTACTGGAGCAGTTGGATATGAAGGATGTACTCATATTGAAGTTAAAGAAGATGGAACTAAAGATTTCTCAGAAATTATTGAGTTAGCTAAAAAATGTGAAGCTCCAACTGAAATAGAAAAAGGGGAAATTGTTGGTGGATTTGCGCATAATCAAGTTTTAGCATTAGCTGATAAAGTTGTAGATGCAGTTAAAACTGGAGCAATAAAAAGATTCTTTGTAATGGCTGGATGTGACGGAAGAGCTAAATCAAGAGATTACTATAAAGAATTTGCAGAAAAGTTACCACAAGATACTGTTATATTAACAGCTGGATGTGCTAAATATAAATATAACAAATTAAATCTTGGAGATATCGGTGGAATTCCAAGAGTATTAGATGCAGGACAATGTAATGACTCTTATTCATTAGTTGTAATAGCATTAAAATTACAAGAAGTATTTGGATTAGATGATGTTAATGAATTACCAATATCATATAACATAGCATGGTATGAGCAAAAAGCTGTAATAGTATTATTATCATTATTACACTTAGGAGTTAAAAACATTCATTTAGGACCAACACTTCCAGCATTCCTTTCACCAAATGTGGCTAAAGTTTTAGTTGAAAACTTTGGAATAGCAGGAATGGGAACTGTTGAAGATGATATGAAATTATTCTTACAATAGAATATAAGATAAATATAGAGAGCGCTACATAAAATATAATTTTATGTAGCGCTTTTATTTTTAAGTGAAATTTGATTAGTTATTTTTAAAAAAACTAAAAGATATATATTAAGAAATGTTAAATATTACCGAAAATTAAATAATGGCTTGGGGAGGCTATTAAAATATATGGGGGAAAAAATGAAGGGTATATTTAAACAAAAAAACAAAAAGTGTCTTGCTATTTTTATTCTAATTTTAATGATAGTAGATATATTGCCTACTGTTTTAGTAAGTGCAAAACAAAAAGAAGAGGTTAATTTAGGAACAATACAGCATTATAATGGAATATTTTTTGGAAATCAGAAAAATGGGTTAAAAGATTATAATGAATGTACATTAGGAAATTTTGATAAAAGTCATACACATGATGAACATTGTACCAAGGGTGCTGAAACTGAAGGTGCAGCAGCAATAAAGGGAGATATTATCACAAATAAGCATATGCAATTAGGTTTTGCGGAGCATCCAGGAGGACCTGTTGTTGGTGAATATGATCCTGATACAGGAAATCCATTACTGCTATTAGGGGGAGAATATATTCCAAATGGTAGTGAAAAAATAAAGCCATATTCTAACTATATTGTTCATAAAAAAGGTGCTACAAGTGCTGAATTACTTAAGAATCTACAGTTAGAAGATGTGGGTGCAGGAGAAACAGTTCAAACAAAAAGTGTAGAAAGTGAAAAAATAAATGCCAAGTTTAATGAGTTTTTAATGGAAACTAATAAATTAATGGCTATTGGAGAATCATTAGATAAAGCAGAGAAAATCAATATTCAACAAAAGGATGAAAATAAAATATTTGATTTAACCATAAAGGATGTAAATAGCAATAATGTTATAGATCAAGGAGCGAATGGGCGAAATTGGAGCATAAAGAAAAGCAAATTAAATGAAAAAGTCTTAATATCTGAAGGGCTTAATGGTAGTGATATCTTATTTAAAGATATATATTTACCAACAGAAGTTAATGATGCAGAATTAATCGTTATGTATTCAGACGCAAAGACAGTAAAATTCAATTCGTCAGGATGGTTAATTGATAATAAAATTATAGAGATTAGTGGAGCAACGCCAAATGGAGATTTAGTTAAGAAGCTAGCACCTAAGATTGTATGGGTACTACCAAATGCAGAAAATGTCTATATTGCAGGTTGTGGTGTAGTTGGAAGTGTTATAGCACCTAAAGCTAATATAAAAGGAAAAGGTGGAAGTATAAATGGACAAGTAATTGCAAATGATATACTTCAACTTAATGGATTTGAGCTTCATAATTTTCACTTTATATGGGACAAAGTATTAGTGACATTAAAGGGAAAGGTTCAATTTACAAAAGTAGGTGAAGAGAACAAACCTTTAGAGGGAGTAAGATTTGGATTATATAAAGAAGATGGAACAAAAATTAAGGAATGTGTAACAGATAACACTGGTAAAGTGATGGTTGATGATTTAGATCCAGGAAATTATTATTTTCAAGAAATAGAAGGTAAGCCTGGATATACAGTATCAAATAAGAAGCATGAATTTACCATAAAGGTTGGACAAACTGAAGTTTTAGATTTAGGGAATATTAAGAATATCCTTAATGAAGTAAAATTAACTAAAGTAGATGCTAACAATGTAAATTTAGAAGGTGCAGAGTTTACCTTATATGAAAAATTGCCATCAGGTGATAAAGGAAAAGAAATAAAAAAGGTTACCACAGGTAAAGATGGAGTAGTGAGCTTTAAAGGATTATCACAAGGTGAATATATTATATTAGAAACAAAAGCACCAGAAGGATATAAGTTATCTACAGAAAAAATATTTGTAACAGTAAATCATAAGGGTGAAGTTACAATTGAAGGAAATAAAACTGAAGTAGTAAATGAGAAGTTGCTTGGAAATTTAGAGTTTAAGAAATTATTAGAAGGAACAGATGCTCCACTAGAAAATATGAAATTTGGATTGTATCTAAATAAAGATGTGGGAAATACACCTATAATAGTTACATCAGATTCTAATGGAAATGTAAGCTTTAAGGATATTCCAGAAGGAACACATTTAATTAGAGAATTAGAGGTTCCAGATATTTATGATACACCAAATGATATTATTTTTTCTGTTGATAAAAATGGTAATGTAAAGATTGAGAGCGGTTTAAAGAATGGTACTTTCTATAATAAAAAGAAAGAGATTAAAGGAAGTATATCCTTTAAAAAGGTTGGAGATAATGCTCTTAATGTAGGACTTCAAGGAGCGGAATTTGGAATATTCTATAGTGGAAATAATACAGAGATTCCAGATGTAAAAGTAATTTCAGGAGCTGATGGAAGCTTTGGATTTACAGATATGCCAAAAGGAATTCATGTAATAAAAGAATTATCTGTACCAAATGAATATGAAGATATTAAAGCTAAGATAATCGTAGAAGTTTTAGATGATGGAAAGGTTAAAATAATATCTGGAGCAATAGTAGAAGATAATGAAAATAAAGTAGTTAATTATAAAAAGCCTTTTTCAAATGGAAATATAAAATTTAAAAAGGTAGATTCAGATAATAAAGTATTGAGTGGTGCAAAGTTTGGAGTATTCTATCAAGGAAATAATACGAGTACACCAAATCAAATCTCTGTAAGTTCAGAAATAGGAGAAGTTAAATTTAACAAAATGCCACTTGGAACACATAAAATAAAAGAGATAGAAGCTCCAAAGGGATATGAGTTAAATAAAAATGTTTTAGTATTTACAGTAAGTAAACCAATAAGTCCATCTACAGAAGGTGAGATTGTAGATATAAAATATGGAGAAGAGGGAAAAGAACAACCGATTAATGATTTTCCTAATTTTTCAATCAAAAATGAAAAGATTTTAAGAGAATATAGTTTTACTAAAGTCGGTGAAGTGAGTGGAGAATCCCCAAAACCATTAGAAGGAATAAAATTTAGCCTTACTCTAGAAACTGGTGAAAAGATAGAACTAATTTCTGATAAATCAGGAGTTGTAAGCACAGGAAAAATACTTCCTGTAGGAACTCATAAAATAAAAGAAATAGAAACTGTTGATGGATATGTAATTTCAAGCTTTGAAATAGAAGTTGTGGTAGATGATAATGGAAATGTAACATCAAATCTATCAAAAAATGAACTTGAAAATAAATTAGTACGATTAAAAAATAGTATTAAGTTTAAAAAGGTAGATGAAAATAACAATATATTAACTACAGCAGAATTTAAGGTAACAGATAAAGATGGAAAAGTTGTAATAGATAAACTTACATCAGATAAAAATGGAGTAATAGAAATAAAAGATTTATTACCAGGTGTTTATAAAATAAAAGAAACAAGAGCGCCAATTGGATATGAGTTAAATGAAGCAGAAAGAATATTTATAGTAAAAGCTGATGGAACAGTTGATAAAGAGGAATTAGATAAAATAACTGCAGACTTTAAAAATGTAAAAAACTCTGTTAAATTCACTAAAAAAGATGAAGAAAATAAAAATGTTTTAAGTGGTGCTATATTTGAATTATATAAAGCTGGTGAAAGCACTCCAATAAAATCATATACAACTGGTAGTGATGGAACAGTAATATTTGATGGATTAGCACCAGGAGAATATGAAATCAAAGAAGTAAAGGCACCAGAAGGATATGAATTAAGTAATGAAGTGATTAAAGTAACTGTTGATGAAAATGGAAAAGTTACAACAACACATGGAGTGGATATTTATAACAAAGCTATCTATGGTTCAATAGAATTTACAAAAGTAGATTTAAATGGGCATGAATTAGATGGAGCAGAGTTTACTCTAAGAAAAAATGGAACTAATGAAGTTAAAAAAGCTAGTGGAGTTTTATTAAAATTTGAAAAATTAAAGCCAGGGAATTATACAATAGAAGAAACAAAAGTTCCTGTAGGTTATGAAAAAATGAAAAATATCACATTCACAATAAATGCAAAAGGTGAAACTGTAGATGTTGTAGGATTAACTAAAAGGGAAAGTAGATTTTTAGCAAAAAATAGAGACTTAGTTTATAGAGTTAGTTTTAAAAAGGTAGACGATAAAGATAAAAACTTAAAGGGTGCAGAGTTTGGACTTTATAAGGATAAGGAATTAATTCAAAAAAGTATATCAGATGCAAATGGTAATGTTAATTTTGAAGGAGTATTACCGGGAGATTATATAATAAAAGAAACAAGAGCTCCTGAAGGATATGAATTAAGCAAAAAAGAATTTAAATTAACTGTAGGAAAAGACGGTAGTATATTCTTTGATAATGCGACAGAATTAACAGTTAAAAATGAATTGAAATTATTAAATTCTCCAATATCATTTAGAAAGGTAAATGAAGATGGAGTTGGAATTGGTATAGCGAAGTTTAGACTAAGTAAAGAGGAAGAAGGTAAATATAATGAGTTCAAGATTCTTCAAAGTAGTCTAAATGGAGATGTTACAGTAGAAAATATACCATTTGGAAAGTATATGATTGAAGAGGTTGAAGCACCAACAGGATATGAATTAAGTTCAGAAAAGAGATACTTTGAAGTAAATAAAGACGGTAGTGTAAGTGATGAACATCTAAAAATAGTTGGAGCTAACTTTGAAAATAAAAAGACACCAATAGTACCAGAACCGACACCGATTGGAAAAGTAAGCTTTATAAAAGTGGACAAAGAAGATGGTAAGGTCCTTGAGGGAGCAGAATTTAAGCTTTATAAAGAAGGTGTAAGTGAAGCTATAAAAACTATAAAATCAGACAAAGACGGGAAAGTAGAATTTGCCGATTTAGAAGAAGGAAAATATTCAATAGAAGAAAAGGTAGCACCGAATGGTTACGAAGTTAGCAAAACAAAAGTAACCTTTGAAATAAATAAAAAAGGTGAAACTGTAAATCTAGAAGGACTTGTAAAAGGTAAATTTGAAAATAAAAAAACACCAGTGATACCGGAACCAGCACCACTTGGAAAAGTAAGCTTTATAAAAGTGGACAAAGAAGATGGTAAGGTCCTTGAGGGAGCAGAGTTTAAGCTTTATAAAGAAGGTGTAAGTGAAGCTATAAAAACTGTAAAATCAGACAAAGAAGGAAAAGTAGAATTTACC
>NZ_JBOFRG010000157.1:0-2198 GCF_051650885.1 Clostridium sp. | reverse complement strand
TTTTGTCAGAGAGATTGTTTTCAGGGGATTCGGTTATGCGCTCTCCCTCTATCTCTATCTGTCGGCGCATGGAGAGCTGTCTCAGTCCCTACTCTGTTCCTCGCTGGACTGTTACAGTATGTAACCTTCACCTCCACTTTCTCACAGCAGTAGGCTCTATATATTCCCAGCCCTCATCCCCTCATGGAGAATATTGGATATTCTACTCTTCTGTGCCAGTATATATTGACTGTATATTCAGCCATATTAAAGGAATTGAAACTACCAGTAGAGCACAAATGACTGAATGTGTTGTGGTATTGATGGTCTCAGATGCCGTATCATGTTCCTTCAGCAGTGTGTGAACTTTGTTAACTTGTTATCTATCTTTGTTGACCTACTTTAACCCAATGTCTTTTCTAGCTCTCTAATACATCATTTCACAGATGCAGCCATCTCCCAGCCCTTTGGATGTAAAACCAAGCATTATGATTTACAAGACGTGTTATTAATATATCATCTTTAAAGGGTAGATATCCAATTAACAAATTGTTAAAGGAAGTTTAAGAGGTTTCAGCATCTGACACCATGAAAACAACACACAACACACCCACATGTTCAACCATCTGGTCTCTGCTGGCAGATTTTGATGCACAAATAGGACTTCCTCAATTTTCCACTGAAGTATTGTATTTGATGTGGAGATTATGAAAAGACCATTTGTTGGCTGATATACTGTAGACGGTATACAGAATAAAGTCATACAATATCTTTTCCACCTATATCAGGGAATCCAAGTTGTACATACTTATTAGAGCCATTATAAAAGATGAGAAATTGCTGGTTTGAGACCACCAATATTTTAAAATGTAAAAATCATTAACTTATTAACATTGACCTCTCAATCTACATGTGCATGAGAATATTCTGTGCTTAACCCTTACATAGTGTTCACATCAAATTTGACCTGTTTTGACATTTGACAGCAGTAAAAACACTCTAAATGCCATTCTTTTAGCCTGAAATTTGATGACTTTTCCTAAAGTGACCCAAAATGCGTGAAAATCTAAATATTTAAAAATGTTATACTTTTGTACAGGTGCTACAAATTTGTACATTGATGCTGTTCTGGGTCAATTGTAGGATAACAAAAACAATCATTAACGTCCATCCTGACAAAGAATTTACTTTAAAATTAACACAACCGTATCCCAATTGGCATTGGGGTGGCATCTTTAGCTCCCCCATTAAGTGAGAGACATTGTGCTTTTGATCTGATACCAGTTTGAACTAAGTGTAAAGCATTGATCTGTAACTGAGCTAGTATGTCTTAGATATATGGCAACAGTAGCCTATATATTGACTGTATATTCAGCCACATTAAAGGAATTGAAACTACCAGTAGAGCACAAATGACTGAATGTGTTGTGGTATTGATGGTCTCAGATGCTGTATCATGTTCCTTCAGCAGTGTGTGAACTTTGTTATCTGTCTCTAAAAGTTGCCTCTTTATCAAACTGTAATGCTTGGTTTCAAACCTTGGCTGTGGCAGGGTACAGAGGAAGTGGAGGAAATGTGAGCAGACCTGGCAGAAACGTATCTCCGTTTGAACCGTACCTGTGCATGTTAGCTGCACAGCGACATCATACATCTCAGTGTTCAGACGCATCTCTCTCAAGGTGGGGAGGAACGTGTCTGACACAGGTGGTGGCAGGACAGTGGCCAGCTCACATGTCTCCCCATATAAACGCGCTGGAACTTCTCACTGTGTGGAAAGTATTACAGCATTTTGTGTTGCTGCTGCAAACTCAGCACGTGCTGATTTGCGCAAAGAACAAAGCGACGGCAGCCTACATAAATTGCGAGTTGAACAAAGGAGCGAATATCATGTCGGGGGGGCTCGTCAGGGAGACTGGTGCCTCCGTCCTGACCTGGTCACCTAGATTTGGAGCAGGTTCGGCAAACGTAGATCTCTTTGCTGCACGCGGAAACATGTCTCGTCGCCTTCGTCTGGTGCGCTCGCTGTCTTGCTACTTGCGCGCAGTGTCTGTTTGTGTACTACAGAAAGCGATCTCAAGGGCTGCTTCTGTCTGCACAGCGCCTGTCACACTGGCTATGTGAAGCTGTTTCACAGGCATATCTCTCCTCTGAGATGGATCCTCCAGAAAGCATCAGAGCACACTCCACCAGAGGGATTTCATCTTCCACGGCTTTGCATG
>NZ_JBOFRG010000156.1:0-1484 GCF_051650885.1 Clostridium sp. | reverse complement strand
AAACATCCAAGCATTTCCATGCAGAAAGCCATTTACTTTTTTATCTGTACAATCTACTACAGCTGGACAATATCAATCTCATAGAAATACACTTCTAGGCAAACCAGAGATGTACAGTCATACCTTTTTGCAAAATTAGCGTTAGTGTTACTGTTACACCTCATACTGCCAACTGAAGTAGGATATTTTTAGAAAATGTTTCTGAATCTAGTAAACAAGGTGAAATATGCTGAACAAAAAGAAAATAAGGAAATTAAAGGAAAGTGAATGCTTGCATGAGCAAAGAATATTTTGACCACTGAGCACTAATATTTGGTCATTGTTATCTTTACAGCTGAAAGTCAAACATCGACTTCTGTGACTGTCCCACAGAGGGAAAGGAAACGCGACAGAGAGGTGGTTGAAGGTGCGTATTTAAGAATTAGGATGCTATCCCTGTTAAACCTGTCAATATTATAGCTGCAATTATTAGTCGATTCAACATTTAATCTGCAGCCATTTTGATAGAATTTAATCTTTTAGTGATTCTTAAAGCACAAATGCTTTACACATTTGCTGATTCCAGCTACTTAAATGTGATGATTGGATGCTCTTTTTTTTATATACAATTGTAAACTGAATATCTTTGGGTTATAACTCATTAGCATATTAGAAACACCTCTGAATCTAATGCAGTACATCACCATCATCATCATCATCATGACCTCAATGATAAAACACAGAACTGAATGAACTCCTCTGTGACAGTGTCAACAAAAACTGAACACTGCAGGATTTATAAAAGTCTTCATGGTGTCTTTATGGCAGAACAGTTGTATTAGATTGCATTAGTGTATATAAACTCATGTAAACCCTCTGCTATCAATTTGCAGATACAGTTGCATCCTTTCAGTATGTCTTCCGTTCCTGCACTGCATAGTATGAGGTGTCACTTTCTGTTTGCTCTTGTTTTTCAGATGGAGGTTCTGACCTCTTCTCCCCGAAAAACAGACATGACCAGGGCAGTGAGGATCGGGACTCAGATATAGAGGGTAAGTTAGGGACTGTATAATAATTATTGGGTTAGGAAGGATATTTAATGGTATTAAAAGGTTATCCTTGGAACCTTTTTTATGTCTTAAAAAAAGAATCAATACCTTTCCCCAGTATCTCAAAATAATAGGCTCCATTAATGCCAAACTTATCAAAATGGTAAATATTCCATCCAAAAAAAGAGAGAACTGAACTGCTAAATAAATAGTTATTACACTACTAAGCACAGGCGGCTTTGTGCTTTCATTTACCTATGCTACACTGCATAGTATGAGGTGTCACTTTTGTCAGTCTTTTGACTTCTTGTTTTTCAGATGGAGGTTCTGAACCCCGTGTGGATTGGAGTTCAGATATAGATGGTGAGTTAAATCGCTTTTATTATTATACTATTTCCTTTTGCCAAAAAAAAAAAAAAATCCCCTACTGGTTGTTTTTCATATTTTAATAATTCA
>NZ_JBOFRG010000155.1:0-2336 GCF_051650885.1 Clostridium sp. | reverse complement strand
CTGTGCAATATACTCTTTTCAGTTTAAAATTCCCTATTTATTTATTCATACTTCGGATACTGCTGTGCAATATCCGTCTCATAATCATCTTAAGCTACACTTGACAGTTCATGCACTGTTACTTACTACTTATTATTATACGGTACATACTTATCAACCGGTAAATCCACTTTGTACTTTACACTTATTTTAATTTTATACTTATATCCACTTGGTACTTAATTTATCTTGCCTGTATTATAGTGTGTAATATTCTGATTTGCTTAGAACTTCTTTCCCTGTGTGCACTGACGTGATAGTGAGCAGCTGTAACAAAAGAGTTTCCCCTCGGGGACAAATAAAGTATTCCTGATAATTCTGTCCAGCTAACGTTAGCCACATTAGGCAGAGTGAACATCGCAAGGCAGCTGGACCACGGCCACAGGATCGCAGTGAGAAGGTGGATTAAAAACGGGCACATTTTATCCGAAATAATCGACTGTTTAGTTTTGTGGGGCTTTTGAGTCGGCATGATGAAACTGACTCCTCGGACAACCCTGGCATTTACAGGGGATTGGTGGATTTTGTTGCCTCCTTAGACAGTGTGCTGGAGGAGCACCTAAGACAGCTAACTTACTGTTTGTAAAGGCGCCAAAGATGGTCCAAAACGAGCTGTTGGACTGCATGCTGCCACTGCTAAAGGATTACATTCTGGAGGAAGTAAAAAGCGCTGATTTTATCGCAATTCAAGCATTTCCACCCACTGCCAGCTTGTGCTAAGCTACATCTAACAGCAGTTTTTCGAGTTCGTTACCAACTGGGGGCCTTTGCTGCATGTCATCCCCTCTCTCCCCTGCCTTTCCTGTCTCTCTCTACTGTCACTGTCAAATAAAGCAGAAACGCCAAAAACATTTTTTAAAAAGACCTTTCATGAACATAACTGTCTTGAGTGCTCTTGCCAGTCTTTGCCAATCTTAATCATGTATGTCTGTTATAAATGATTCTGTTGAAGTTGATTAAATTGGCCACTAGCAACACAATATCTCTGGTGTTACACTGGATTTTCATAATGACATAAAAAGAATCCCACCTCCTCAGGAATTCTGCCAGCCAATGGATAAATGCTAATTTAATTGCAGAATAAATTCAATTTTCACTATTACCCTATCTTTGTGTTGCGCCTTTTCTTCTAAAACACAGAAGAATTGTCTGAATTCTCATAAATACAGTATATAATATAATGCATATATATATATATATATATATATAGATATATTGTATAATAGAATAGAATATATTTATCCCTGGATCACTGACATATTATGCATCCATGTTGATTATTGGTGGCGTTAACTGGCAATTCTATGGGAGTATTGAGATCTGACATGAAACATCAATGTTTTAAAAATAAATGTTACTTAAAAAACATTGTTATTCCACTTACCTCTTACCTGATTTCGAGCTCATGACAGAAATGAAACAAGTAAAGCAAGCCTACCCAAGAGAAGAAGGCAAACGGAAGAGAGAGTTTTCTGACTGACCCAATTTACAGTATGATTGACCTGCAGAATGCATGCACTGTGCATTATATAAACAAGCAAACAAAATATCTTAGAACACAGTGTAAGGGCTTTTGAGGTAATTAAACAAGAACTCACGCACATTGTTCCATCCACAGTGAAATTTATTGGTGCAAAATGTCTGTGATTTTGCCTAAATCTATTTAATTCAATCCAAAAGTTAAAGGCAGTTATATGGATATAACATATACAGTATATACACATTATTAGCGGTATTGGTTTCATTTACATTATCTTGAAAATTTGTAGTGTGATAAACATGAAAATATATACTTGTAGCAATGGGTTTATTGTATGTGCAGAAAATGTACTTGCAGAACTGGATCAAATACGGTTGGTAGTTCCAAATAACGAATGCAATGTTTCTGACTCTACAGAGAGTGTGAGATGGGTGGTGTCTACTGCATCACATTGAGCTGATGAAAAAAATTAACCAAGTAAAGCAAATCTACACAAGTGGGGAAGGCAAACAATCATATGACTAACCTGCTGAATATACAATAGGAAGGGCCCTGGTATGCTTAACCTTAAAACTATTGAAGATGCACTTCCATGCTATTTAATGTGCTCAGTCATATGGCACAATTGCAGATTTGTCATTGCAACTCTGGCTGTTTGGCATGAATAATAACGATGCACTTTAGCTAAACAAACATGGAAAGCTGACACAATTTAAATTGTAGCCTTTTTCTGAGCGTGTGTTTTATAATGAACCCAGCCCCGTTACTTCCACCTGTGTCCAATCAACCTTTTAGGAAGAGCGAGCTGTGATTGGCT
>NZ_JBOFRG010000154.1:0-13046 GCF_051650885.1 Clostridium sp. | reverse complement strand
TTAAGATGATTTAATTATATGATATAAAAAAGGGGGAGGCAATGAAAAAATATTTAAAAGGAAAAGTATCAGTATTTTTTATAATAGCATTTACTTTTTCAACTTTTTGTTTTTTATTAACAGTTTCTTTAATGAATGGAAAGTGGCTTTATAATCAAAAATATAACTCTGAAAATAATAAATCAATAAGCTTTATAACTAGTGAGAATATATCTTTAGAAAGTGCCTTTAATGTAATAAAAGAAAGGGATTTAACTATAAGTGCAGGAAAGTTTATACTTAAAATGCAAGATGAAGACAATGAAGGATATGAAGTTATAACTACCCTTAAAAGTAATGAATATGATGTAAATAAGGATATTATAAATGGAAGAAATTTAACTGATGAAGAGATGAAGGGAGATAAGCATATAGGAGTAACTACAATTGGAAAAGATAAGATAAGTTTAAAGAGAGTGGAGAAGGAAAACTTAGAGATTGAAAAGGTTGGAGAAATTTCAAGTGGAGTAAATGTTATTATATTGCCACAAAAAACTTTTTTAGAATACACAGGGGATGATACCTTAAGTGAAGAAAATATTACTTTATATTTAAATGGAAAAGAAAGTGAAATAAATTTAGCAATAGAGGATATTAAGAAATATATAAAAGATATGGATGAAAAAAATGAAATTAAAGTAAGAAATATAACAATGTCTGAAAATCTGTTAGAAGAAAACTTTTTAGTTACAGCAACAGTATTAGTAATACTTATTACAGTATTAAACTCAATTTGTATATCAGCTTTATGGGTTAAGGAAAGAAAGAGAGAGTTTGTTATAAGAAAAGCTTGTGGTGCAAAAAATAAGGATATATTTAAAATATTCTTTAAAGAACTTTCTATATCTACAATTGTTGCATTTTTTATAGCTTTAATATTATATTTTATAGTTACAGTTATAACTAAAAATATGATATTTGGAATGAAGGTAAGCTTAAGTATTTTCACAGTAATGATAACAATAGCTGTATCTATAATAACTACATTTATAGTAGCAGTGCCATCTATGAAATATATATCAAAGCTTCAATTAATAGAAGTTCTTAGAGAGGAGTAAGAAAATATGAGTTTAATAGAATTAAAAAATGTAAGCAAAGTATATGGTACAGGTGAAAGTGAA
This sequence comes from Clostridium sp., assembly GCF_051650885.1. Taxonomy (GTDB): domain Bacteria; phylum Bacillota; class Clostridia; order Clostridiales; family Clostridiaceae; genus Clostridium. The sequence goes on along the minus strand of NZ_JBOFRG010000154.1, from coordinate 11,886 downwards.
ATTAAAGCTTTAGATAACATTAGCTTAAGTATAGAAGAAGGTGAAATGGTGGCTATAATAGGACCATCAGGCTCAGGGAAAAGTACTCTTTTAAATATTCTAGGATTTATAGATGTACAAACTATGGGAGAGTATATTTTAAAAGGAAAAGAATTAAAGGATTTAAATGATAATAAGCTAGCTGAAATAAGAAATGAAACAGTTGGATTTATATTTCAAAGCTTTAATTTATTATCTAATCAAGATTTAGTGTATAATGTATCATTACCATTGCTTTATTCAAAAAATAAAAAGAATGTAAAAGAAAGAGCAAAAAAGATTCTTGAAGAAGTAGGGATTGAAAAAAAGCATTATGAAAAGGAAGTTAGTAAGCTTTCAGGAGGACAAAAACAAAGAGTTGCAATAGGGAGAGCTCTTGTAAATAATCCAGAAATAATTTTAGCAGATGAGCCAACAGGTGCATTAGATAGTGAGAATAGTGAAAATGTATTAGATATGCTTTTAAAGATAAACAAAAAGGGGAAAACAGTAATAGTAGTTACCCATGATATAAATGTAGCAAAAAAATGTGGACGAATAATAAAGGTTATAGATGGTAAAATAATAGAAGATAATTAATAAAAGGCTAGAGAGTGAGGAGTTTTAATTCCTTTGAATCTCTAGCCTTATTTTAGTTTAGTCTTATAAGAAAAATGTTTTTCCACGTAAATATTGTTCTAATTTAAAAGTGTAGAACTTTTCTTATGTTAAATTTAAAAATATGATATAATATAAAAAGAAAATTTTAAAGAAGAGGTGCAAAAAATTATGAGCAGTATAGCAGGAAAAGGATGCGAAAGAATTATTCCTGAAGAAGAAAAGAAAAGCGTAGAGGAAATTGAAAGAAGTATAGTAAAAAGATACAGAAAGCAAATTTGGTCAAAGTTTGTTAAGGCTGTTAAACAATATAATTTAGTTAATGAAGGGGATAAGATTGGAGTTGCTATATCAGGTGGAAAAGATTCTTTATTACTTGCAAAGCTTATGCAAGAATTACAAAAGCATGGTCAAGTAAAGTTTGAATTAGAATTTATAGCAATGGACCCAGGGTATCACCCACATATAAGAAAACTTTTAGAGGAAAACTGTAAGCATTTAAATATACCAGTGTACATATATGAATCAGGAATATTTAATGTAATTGATGAAAAATCTAGAGAATATCCATGTTACCTTTGTGCAAGAATGAGAAGAGGTTCTCTTTATGCAAAGGCTCAAGAGCTTGGATGTAACAAAATTGCATTAGGACATCACTATAATGATGTTATAGAAACAACTCTTTTAAATGTTTTATATGCAGGTAACTTCAAAACTATGATGCCAAAGCTTAGAGCAAATAACTTTGAGAATATGGAGCTTATAAGACCAATGTACTTTATAGAAGAAGAGCATATTAAAAGATTTATAAATTACAGTGGAATCTGGCCACTTAACTGTGCATGTATGGTTGCAGCTGAGAAGATTGGTAATAAAAGATATGAAATAAAAGATTTAATTAAAGAGCTTAAAGAAAAGTTTGATGGTGTAGATAAATCTATATTTAAGGCAGCTGAAAATGTAAGCTTAGATGCTATATTAGGTTTTGAAAAATCGAATGAAAAACATATATTCCAAGAGTTTTATGATGGAGAAAAAACTTTAACAATAGAAGAAAATTTAGAATAGAAAAAAGCTGCCTTTCTTTAATAAAGATAAAGGCAGCTTATTTTAAAATTTTAAATTACCGATAAAGAAAGAGCTTCAGAAATAGCATGAGAAACTCCAGATGAGTTATTATCGAATGTAACAAAATCAGCAGACTCTTTAATTATTTCTTTAGCGTTACCCATAGCAACTCCAAAGGAAACCATATTTATCATGCTTAAGTCATTTTCATTGTCACCAATAGCCATAGTTTCTTCCATAGGAATATTTAAGTCTTTAGCTAAAAGTGTAACAGCATGTCCTTTTGAACAATTCTCATTTATTAATTCAAAGTTGTTAAAGGCTGACTTAAAGATGGAAAGGTTGTTCACTTCTCTAAGAGCATTTATTCCAAACTCTAACTTTTCATTATTAAAGGAAACAGCACAAATACCGTAGATTTCCTCAGGATGATTTAAAATATCAGAAAGAGAATTTAAACAGACAGAATTTGGTCCTGCTTCATTGTAAAAAAGATTTACTAGAAAATCTAATTTTTCTTCAGGAAGTTCTGTATTATTTCCTTTTGCAACATAAAAATCTGACATTAAAAGATTTTTTGAATTTTCTAGAGAAATTCTCGAGTTTTCTGTAGCTAAACTAAAATAATAATTGTTATAATAAAGAAAACTAATAACCTTTTCTAAAGCTTTTTTAGGAGCAGGGAAGGAATTTAAAATCTTTCCACTAAAATCATTTATAATAGAACCATTACATGTTATTACATAAGGAACCTTTAAATCATTTTTATTTAAAATATCAATAGCAGAGAAATATGTTCTTCCAGTAGAAATAACTACTGTTACACCAAGTTCCTGAGCCTTTCTTATAGCTTGTTTATCTAATTCACTTATTTCGTGATTAGAATTTAATAAAGTACCATCTAAATCAATTGCAATTAATCTCATAAAACACCTCTTTAACCTTAATATGGTAATTATAACATTTAAAGGTGAGAGTGTAAATTAAAATAGAAGGAGGGGGATTTTTGAAGAATAATGACTTATTAAAAGATGATATACATAAGCTTATTGTAAAATATATGGTTCCTAGTGTTCTTGGAATGCTTGGATTATCTTGTTGTATTTTTCTAGATACAATGTTTATAGGAAGAGGAATAGGTGAACAGGGTCTTGCAGCTTTAAATATAGCAATTCCTTTTTTCAGTATATTCACAGCGTTTTCTCTTTTAACAGGTGTTGGTGGTGCAACACTTTTATCAATAAGTATGGGGAAAAAACAGTATGATAAAGCAAATGAAATTTTTACAATCTCAATAGTTTTAACAGCAATATTTAGTGTTTTATTTAGTTTTTTCACATTAATATTTATAAATGATATAGTAAGAAGTCTAGGAGCAACAGGAATTATAAGTGTTTACGTAAAGCAATATTTAGAGGTTATATTATTTGGTGGAATCTTATTTATAATGTCAACAACCTTAAATGTATTTATAAGAAATGATGGTAATCCTAAGGCTTCTATGTGGGCGATTATTGGATCTAATTTAACTAATATTATTTTAGATTACCTTTTAATTTTTCCACTTGGAATGGGAATGAGAGGAGCTGCTATTGCAACAACTTTTGCACAGGTAGTTGGAATAAGTATACTTTTAACTCATTTTATATTTAAGAAAAATAAGATTAAATTTTCATTTAAAGAAATAAAATTTAAGTTTGTAAAAAGAATTTTAGGGAATGGAACTTCAAGTTTTATTTTAGAACTTTCAGCAGGACTTGTAATAATTTTATTTAATTTAAAGCTAAAGGAGATAGGTGGAAATATATCAATTTCAGCTTATAGCATAATAGCAAACTTTTCTTTAATAATAATTGCAATTTTTAATGGTATTGCACAAGGACTCCAACCTATTATAAGTATGAACTATGGTGGAGAAAAATATGATAGAGTAATTAAAGCTTATAAAGAAGGGTTAAAGATTACAGTAATAGTTGGTGGAGCCTTCTTTTTATTAGGTGAAATTTTCCCAAATGTTATAGTAAATATATTTCAATCAGGAAACGAAGAGCTTTTAAAAATAGCTAGTTTAGGGATAAAAATATATTTTGTAGCATTAATTCCTATGGGACTTAATATATTAAATGTAGGATTTATGCAGTCAATAGAAAAATCGAGAAAAGCTACATTAGTTTCTTTTTTAAGAGGGTTAGTTTTGATAATTATCTTTTTAGAAGTGTTATCAAAATTATTTGGCTTAAATGGAATTTGGTTAACTACACCAGTAGTTGAATTTATAGCATTATTCCTTTCTTTTTACTTTGTATTAAAAGAAAGAAGAAATTTTAAAAAAGTGATATAATAAAAAAGAGAACAGGCAATACTAAAAAGGAGTGGATTTTATGGACATAAAAAATATGGATGTAAACATACTTTATAGCATTATAAATCTAAAGCTAAGAGATAATTATAGCAATTTAGAGGCTTTAGTAGAGGATATGGATATAAAAAAGGACGAATTAATAGAAAAACTTAAAAGTGGAGATTTCCATTACATTGAAGAGGAAAATACATTTAGATAAAATAAAAAATATAAGGTATAATATAATTAAAGATGGAAAAGGAGGATATTTATTATGAAAGTAAGAAAAGCATTAAGACTTGGAGTGGTACTTGCAGCAGGTGCAGCACTTGTAGCAAGTCTTGTAACTGATAAAAAAAGAAAAGAAGAACTTAACGTAGAAGAAGTTAACATAAAAGAAGAAAACTAAAATACTTCTTCCATAAAAAGAAGAATATAACCCCATTTAGAAAGGTCTTTCTAAGTGGGGTTATTATTTTACTTAAAATGATAAATTTCAGGAGTAGTTTCGTCTATAATTTTAAAGGTATAACCATTATCCTTATAATATGTAATTATATCTGAAAGAGCCTTTGGAGAGTTTTTATTAACTGTTCCACAGTGCATAAGTAGAGTTATATTATCTTCTTTTGATTTTGAAGCATTTATAAAGGTGCTTGGAGGTGCACTAAAAAATTCACCATCCTTTGAATCAAGTGTCCAATCATAAATCTTTAAGTTATTTTCATGAAGAAGTGTAACAAGAGATTTTTTTAAGGAGTAAGTGTTATTGTTAGCACCAAAGGGAAATCTTAAAATATTTGATTGAACGCCTGTAATATCTTTTATTAGGATTTGTAAATCTAACATTTCTTTTAAAAAGTTTTTATCGTTTGAATATAAATTATTTCTATCATGAGTCATGCTATGAAGACCTAAGGCATGACCTTCATCTGCGATTCTTTTTAAAATATCTTCATTACCTTTTATCTCATTTCCTAAAATGAAAAAAGTTCCTTTAACATTTTGAGCTTTTAAAATATCTAAAATTTGAGTACAAGGAATTTTAGAGGGACCGTCATCAAAGGTTAAATAAATAACTTTTTCTGAAGATGCAAAAGCAGGTTTAGTAAAAAAATTAAAAAAGGAAAATAAAAACAAAAAAGTGAAAAGAAAAGGAAAAAGGGTTTTAAATATTTTTTTCATAAGAAACCTCCAAAATTTTAATTGTTTAAATTTAGTTTAGACAAAAAATCTAAAAATATGTATACAAATTAGTTGCAAAAAATTCATAAATAAGATATAATTTAGAAAAATCTTTAAACTTGTCCGAGAGACCAGTAAGAAAAATAACTATGGAAATAAATTAATTGTAGATTTAGATAAAGGAAATACTTTATCTTAAATTTATCTATTTATTATATAAATAGTATTCTTACGGTTTGTTAGACTGTAAGAATTTTTTTTACCTTTTAAATTAGTCCAGAGAGGCTGAAAAAGGAGAAAGTATAGTTTTCTCCTTAAAAAAGAATAAGGAGTATGATGAAAATGAAATTATTTGAAAATGAAGGTTTTTCTAAAAAAAGAACTGCAAAGGAAAAGGGGATTAGAGGGATTTTAGCAATTCAACATTTAATAGCAATGTTTGGAGCAACAGTTCTTGTACCAATGCTAACAGGTCTTGATCCATCAGTAGCACTGTTTACAGCAGGAGTTGGAACTATAATATTTCACATTTGTACAAAAGGAAAGGTTCCAGTATTTTTAGGTTCATCCTTTGCGTTTATAGCAGTAATTGGAGTAGTAAAAGCTACCTATGGTGATTTAAGATATGCACAAGGTGGGATGGTTGTAGCAGGACTTATATATATATTAGTTTCCTTTGGAATTAAAAGGGTTGGAATGGATAAAATAAAAAGAATTCTTCCACCACAAGTTGTAGGACCTATGATAATAGTAATAGGATTAAACTTGATTCCAACAGCACTTAATATGGCGAGTAAAAATTATTTTCTAGCAATATTAACACTTTCAGTTGCACTTTTAGTAAGATTTTTTGGAAAAGGCTTTATAAAGCAAATATCAATTCTTATAGCAGTAGTTGTAGGATATATAGGAGCTTACATTATGGGAATGATTGATGTAGCGGCTATAAGTAATGCAGCATTTATAGAAATGCCAAGCTTTACACTACCAAAGTTTTCAATGGGAGCTGTAGTTATAATAGTTCCAGTAATACTTGCAGTGTTTATGGAGCATATAGGAGATATAACAACAAATGGTTCAGTAGTAGGAAAAGATTTTATAAAAGATCCAGGTCTTAATAGAACACTACTTGGAGATGGACTTGCAACCTTAGTTGCAGCATCACTTGGAGGACCTGCAAATACAACTTATGGAGAAAATACAGGAGTTCTTGCAATAACAAAGAATTATGACCCATCACTTTTAAGATTAACAGCAGTATTTGCAATACTTTTAAGCTTTGTAGCTAAATTTGGAATGATAATAAGAACAATACCAGAACCTGTAATGGGTGGAATAAGCTTAATGTTATTTTCAATGATAGCTTTAATAGGATTTAAAACAATAAAGCTTGAGAAAGTAGAGTTAAATAAAAAGAATGGAATTGTAATGGGATTAATAGTATTTGCAGGACTTATAGCACCACAATTAAATCCAATGCTTTTAGAAAACTATGGATTTATAATTGGAATAAAAATAAGTGGTGCAGTAGCTTTAGAAGGATTAAGCTTTGCAGCTTTAGTTGGAGTTATTAGTAACTTAATTATAAATGGAGTATCGAAGGTTTCAGAAGAAGGAAAAGAAGAGTTTTTAGAGAGAGAATTAGCATAGAAAAAATATTTAAAAGTTAGATTAAGAAATTAATCTAACTTTTTGTTTTTGTTAAAGGATAAATATGGTAAAATTAAATGAAAAGGTATAATTTATAAAGGATGAGGGGAAATATGAAAAAAAGGGATATCATAAGCTTGGGCATATTAGGGGTAGTACTCGCCATAAGCAGTAAATTTTTAAATATATACATAACATGTGGTTTTATTATATTTGCAATAACAGGAACTATATTAATAATGGAAAAAGAAAAGAAAAAGTATAATAATGTGGAAAAAGAGAAGCAAGAGCTAATGATGGATATTTTAGAGGCTGTAACTTGGGAATGGAACATAGAAGAGGGAAAAGTTGCCTTTAGTAAGGAATATTTAGAAAATATAAAAAAAGATAGGTTGTATGAAGATAAAGAGGTTTTAAAATTTATTAAAAGAGATGAAAGAAAAAAGGTAGAAGAGTATTTTAGTAAAATAAAAAAAGAGAGAACAGTCGGAAAGTATGAAATAGTGTTAACTATAGTAAATAAAGAAAAAGAAATACCAATAAGAGTACTTTTTAAAGTATTTGATAAAAATATAAAAGTTATTGGTGGAATTATTATAGATTTAACTAGAAAGAGAGAGCAAGAGAAAAAGATAAAAGATAGTGAGAAAATATATAAGCTAGCTATTCAAGGAAGTCGTGATATATTATTTTATTGGAATATAGGGATTAATTTGATAACTTTAAAGGGGAAAATATCTAACTTTATAGAAGTTTGTGAAGAGGAAAGCTTGAAGTTAGAGTTTGAAGAGTTTGTAAGTTATATTCATAGAGATGATAAAAAGAAGATATTAGAAATGTACAATAAGTGCTTAAATGGTGAAGATAATTTCTTTGATATTGAATTTAGATTTAAAAATGCCATTGATGAAGATATATGGTTTTCTTTAAGAGGAAGAAGTTTTAAAGAAGATGAAGATGTGTATATATATGGTTCATTAAGTAATATAAATGATAGAAAAGAAAAAGAGGAAAAAATAAACTTTATAAGGTATTATGACGAAATAACAGGTATTCCTAATAGAAGAATGTTTAAAGAAAAGGTAAGTGAAATAATTGATGATGCTAGACGTGATTATAGAAATCTAGCAATTATATTTATAGATTTAGATAACTTTAAATATATTAATGACACCTATGGACATGAAGTTGGAGATAAGGTGTTAAAATATATAGCAGAAACCCTTGGAATGCTCCAAACTAAAAATTCATTTATTGCAAGATTTGGTGGAGATGAATTTGTAATAGTTGTAGATAAGATAGAGTCTTTTGATGAGCTTGAAAAACAGTTAAGTGAAATTATATTAAAATGTAATACAAGCTGTAGTATAGATGAAAAAGATATTTATTGTAGCGTTAGTATTGGGGTATCTATATTTGGAAAAGATGGAATGAGCTTAGAAAATCTAATGAAAAGTGCAGATTTAGCTATGTATACAGCAAAGGAAAGTGGGAAGAATAGATATGCATTTTTTAATGATGAGATTTTAAAGAAGATAAATAGAGAGTTAGAGATTAAAGAAGGCTTAAGAAAAGCTATGTTAAATAAAGAATTATATGGGGTACTTCAACCAAAGTATTTATCAAAATCTGAAAAGATAATAGGATTTGAATACTTAGTTAGATGGAAAAGTAAAAGCTTAGGCTTTGTACCACCAATGGAATTTATAAAAATAGCTGAAAATACAGGACAGATAGTTCAAATTGGAAAATATATAATAAGAGATGCTATAAGAATGTGTAAAATGCTTACAGAGTATATAAATGAAGATTTTAAAATAGCAATAAATTTATCAGAAGTACAATTAAAAGATCCAGGAATAGTAGACTTTATAAAAAATGAAATTAAGGTTACAGGGGTAAATCCTAAGAATCTTGAATTAGAGATTACAGAAAGTATCATAATGGAAAGTGCAGAGAAAAATATAAGTATCTTAAAAAGGCTAAAGGAAATTGGTGTAACTATAGCTTTAGATGACTTTGGTACAGGTTATTCATCTTTAAGTTACTTAAGAGTATTACCAATTGATATACTAAAAATAGATAAGAGCTTTATTGATTATATAAATAAAGATAAAAAAAGTGAGTATATTATAGAAACAATAATTGAATTATCACATTGCTTTAATTTTTTAGTAGTTGCAGAAGGTGTAGAGGAAAGAGACCAGTTTGAGTATTTAAAGAAAAATAAATGTGATATAATCCAAGGTTATTATTTTTCAAAGCCATTAGAATTTAATGATGTCTTAAAGTTGATAGAAAAAGAAGAAGTAAAAATGTTATTTTAATAGATATATAAGGTGAGATTATGAGGATTATAAATAAACGGTATGAAACGTGTAAAAAATTAAGATATTCAAATGGAATATTAGAATACAAAGTTTACGATAAAATATTAAAAAAAGAATGCAGAGTATTAATATTTACAAGTGACAGTATAAATGAAAATATAAAAATGTATTTATGTAATAATTTTCAAACTATAAAGAATTTGAATTTTGAAGGTGTATATAATATTCATAGTTTACTTACAGTAAAAGAGGTTGATGGAATAAACTTAGAAAAAATGCAATATGGATTTGTAAGTGAATGGTGTGAAGAGGAAAAAACTTTACTATCATATATCTTAGAACAAAGTGAAGAAAATATAGCATATATTTTATTTGATTTAATGTGTAAATTAAATACACTAAATTTAAATGGGTTTATTTACTCTAATTTAAGATTAAGTGATATAAGAGTGTGTTTAATTGATGGTGCTTATAAAGTAAAACTTCCAAGTATAGTTTTAGATAAAATTGGTCGATTAGAAAATGAATTTAATAAGTATGGAACTATATTAGATATTAGTGATATGGAGATAAATAAGGATACGAATATAGCAGAATTATTTAAAATTTTAAAAGAAATATTCAATACTAAAAATGATTTTAATTTAAAAACTTTAGTAGATTTAGAAAAGGAAGTAGACAAAAATAAGGCAGTAGATATTGGCGAATTAATAGATTCTTTTAACAATAAATTTTTTGGAAAATATAGAAAGTTTATAAAGGAGTCAGTTGATAGAGTAGAAGAAGAAGTTGATATAATAGGTCGAGAACTTGAAATTGAAAATGTAATGGAACAGTATGAAAATATATTGCAAGGAAATATAAATTCAAAGGCGATAGTTTTTGACGGTGGTGTAGGTATTGGTAAAACTAAGATTTTAAATGAAGTAAAGAAAAGAATAGAGTATAAATATAATTCATCTATATTTTCTATATCAAAGAATGAAAAAGAAGTAACCATAGAATCTAATGATTGTGCAAAGGATTATAATTACACTAGAAGCTTTAGAAAAGAATTTAGAAGGTTTATGGAGGAATTTTCTAAAAGATTAACAAAGGGATATAGTTCATCATCAATAGATGATTTTAAAGAATGCTATAAAACTATAAATTTAGGTGTAAAGCTATTTGAAGAGCATACTAGAATAAGACCATTAATTTTAGTTATAGATAATTTAGAAAAAAGAAATCGTGTGGCAAAGTTATTTTTAAAGCAGCTGTTAGAAAGTATTAAAGAATTAAATAATATTATGATTTTAATTAGTGTTGATAGAAGCAATGAAAATGAAGAGTTTAAAGAATACTATAATAATATATTATTTAATAAAAATGTAGTGGAATATAAGATTGGAATGCTTAATAAATATTACACTAAAAAAATGGTTGAAAGAATGTTAAAGGCTAAAAATAATATAAATGAAATAACTGAGATTGTTTATAAAGATACTATAGGAAATCCAGATTTAATAATGAAAAAAATTCTTGATATGTATAGATATAAGAGTGTAAGTATAACTAAAGCTGGAACTTGGAAATATAGAAATATGAATTTTCATCTGAATTCAACATCTTACTTAGAAGAAAAGTATATAGAAAAGATAGAAGGATTAAGTTTTTTTGAAAATTCAGTTTTAAAGAAATTAGCTGTATATAATTATTCTATAAAAGAGGATGTTTTTTTAGAGAATGTAATTATAACTACAAAGGAAAAAGAAGCATATGAGAATTTAAAGGCTCAAAATGTAATAACTGAAAGTTATGATGATAACGGAATAAATATTGATTTTAAAGAATATTTCTATAAAAAAATTATTTATAAGAGAATGCCCAAAAAACAAAAAATAGCAAGCCACCTTAAATTTGTTGGACTTTTAGAAAAAGAATGGGAAAAAAATAAAGAATGTTATGAAGAATTAATCTATCATTTAGAGAAGGGTGAAGATTATGATAAGATGATTCGTTACTCTAAAAAATATAGTGAAAAATTAATAGAAAGAGAAAGAGTAGATGATGCAATAAACTTATATAAAAGAATCTTTGATTATTTAAGTGATGGAGAAAAACTATATATAGCCTATGAAATAGGAAATATTTATGAAAAGATAGAAGTGTATATGGAAGCACTTAAGTTTTATAAAATTGCAAATGAAAAAGCAATAAAGCTAAAAAATTACTCTTATATAATTGAAAGTTCATTAAATATAGCAAAGATAAATATAGAGCAAGAAAATTACGAAGAAGCATTTAAAAATATGAATGTAGCTAAAGTAAATTTATTGAATATAGATTATAGATTAGGATATGTAAAATATTTCTTGATAAAAGCTATTTATTTAAAATATATTGGAGATAAGGAAGAATCTATAGAATTTGCAAATAAAGCATTTATTATATGCAAAAAAAATAATTATGTAGGGATTATAGGGGATATTTACCTTTTATTATTTAAATATGAAATTAAAGATAAAAATTATGAAATGGCAGAATCTTATGTTTCATACTGTGAAAAAATATTTAAAAAGAGTACAGATGGGAAAAAATATTATGAAACATTAGTTAATAGAGCAAGCCTTTTAATAGAAAGAGATAGAAATTTAAAAGATGCAGAAAATATTTTAAATAAAATATTAAAAGATA